>QENH01000017.1 GCA_003336485.1 Candidatus Methanophagales archaeon | reverse complement strand
CACAAGAGTTTCTAGCTCTTGATTAGTTTTCCGGTGCACTGTTTTCGGCGCACGGGACTCTTCCCGGAACCATTCACTCTTATCACTTTTCTTGAAGTTACGGTGTCTTTCAATCCATTTGTACAACCACGTTCTTGACCTATCAATACTTCCGCAAATTTTGGTTGCTCGTTCGCCTCTAAGGTATCGATTAACTGCATCGATACGCTCCTGTTCCTCTTTCGTGTAGTTTGTTTTTGCCATAACGCATCATCAGATGCACTATGGCTTTTTTATGCAGAAATCACCTAATTGTAAGCGATGTGTTGAGCCTAGCGTACACTTAGAAAACTGTTCACGATGTGTTGAGCCTTTCCAGATATTGACGTGCAAAAGAGCGATCTTGTTGTTATCTTTGAAGATAGAAAACAAGCAAGTATAAGAAATTATTTACTCATCATTTTTTCGACTCTACTTGGTATAGGGCTAACAATAGTTGTAGGAGTGGTTATAAGCACTATCAAAGCAAGGAGAACCGCAAGGTGATAGATTTTTTGTTAGCAGAAGCAATTAGTGACCCCAGCGTATAACAAAGTATATCTGGCTCGGGCTACGCCCTCACCCAAATTCCTCGCTTCGCTTGGAACTTCAGATATACTCAAACCGTTATACGCAATCATGAGCAAAAGGTTTAATAGGGGTATATTAATAGGGAATGATAGAGGTAAAAATATGAAAGAACGTCATAAAGTTTTTGTGAGCTATCACCACGCAAATGATCAAGAATCTCGTAAAAAATTCGAAGAGATGTGCGAAGATGTAATAGTCTCCCAGTCCGTGGATATTGATGATATCAATCCAGGTTTAAAGACAGAAACAATTCGCCAGAAAATTAGAGACGAATATCTGAGGGATTCCACAGTAACAGTAGTCCTGATCGGTAAACAAACATGGCAGCGAAAACATGTTGATTGGGAGATTGGATCGAGCATCCGGCAGACTGAATATAACCCTCGGTCTGGACTTCTTGGGATTATTCTCCCTACATACCCTCATCAGAACTCTAGCCACTACAACCCCTGCACGATCCCCCCTCGACTTCATGACAACATAGAATGTGGGTATGCGAAGATTTACAATTGGAGTACTAATCCTATACAAATTCAGGAGTGGATACATGAGGCATTTTTAAGAAAGGATCGGGAAAAATCCAACAACTCATATCCTCAATTTGGGAAGAATCATTCAGGACCGAGTTGGTGCTAAAATTATTAGAGGATAATAAAATGCCGAAGTTAAAATCTATTGAAGTCAATTTAAATATTCCGTTGTTTGGTGGTATTAAAGGAACCTGGGAACCAAATGATAAGGAAAGAGAAGCTGCCTGGGAGTTATATGTCGAATTGGTTACAAGAATTTCTGTCGTAGAACTTAAAAGAGGTGAAGGAATTCTTCGAGAAGCGTTAAATTCCATTTATTCTCTATTTGAAATAACAAGGGAAATATTACGAAAATATGGCCCGGATGTTGCAAAACCAAGCAAGGAAAATGAATATTCATTTGGCAAGTTATCTCTTATCCTCTTGAATTATCAATTACGCCCATTGTTA
This sequence comes from Candidatus Methanophagales archaeon, assembly GCA_003336485.1. Classification (GTDB taxonomy): domain Archaea; phylum Halobacteriota; class Syntropharchaeia; order Alkanophagales; family Methanospirareceae; genus Methanophaga. Next base: position 5,108 of record QENH01000017.1, on the reverse strand, counting down.
TCAAAATGGCACCCCCTCTTACAAGAATATGAAGCTAAAAAGGACAAAGATATTTCTATAAAAGAACATGAGGATAAATGGAAAAGGATTTCAGAGTTACGTGAGGAATTAGATAAAACGAGAGAAATTCTAATGGATTACTCCAAGCATCTTGCTAAAGTTGCTAGTGTGGTACCGTTGTATACAGAAAATGAAGAAAATAAGAGTTAGCTTTTGCTCACGACTCTACGCTCCCTTCGGTCGCTCGTCCATATCGGGAGCGTATAGCACGGTGTATCAGAAACGTTAAGTGAAATATCTTTAAATCAATTACTATGATTTCAAACCTCGAAAAATACAAAAAAGATCTAGATCAGCTTATAGCTGATGGTGGGCAATTACTCATGGGAATGCAAAAAGAGTGCTTACCTGAACAGTTTGAGAAACAAGTGAGGAAGGTTTGGAAAGACAAATACTCATCTTATGTTAAGAAACTGCCAATATTCTCAGATAAATACCAAGATTGGTATTCGGAATCGCTGGTATTAATTAAGCAGTTATTACCTGACCGTGTCGACGATTTTAAAAAACTCTATGAAAAACCAAAAACCAAGAGAAAGGATATAACATACGAGAATTATACCATAGAAGATCATCTAAGCGGACTCACCGTGACGAGAACTAGCAGAGGGGAAGAAAAAAAAATAGTTGGCCCAGAAGCAGGGATTCCTCGTTTTCAGCAGCAGTTAAATATACTTAAATCAATCAAAAAACGTTTTACTAGTACTCTTTTTAACATTAGACAATTAGTTCAGGCTGATCTATTTGATTCAGAATTAGAAGCAGCAAAAGAATTAAATCAAAAAGGCTTTTTACGTGGAGCAGGTGCTATTGCAGGTGTTATTTTAGAAAAGCATTTATCTCAAGTTTGTGATAACCACATTGTCAAAATTACTAAAAAAAATCCTTCAATTTCAGATTACAACGATAAATTAAAGGAGGCTGGCGTATACGAAACACCAGCTTGGAGAAAAATACAACATTTGGCAGATCTGCGAAATCTTTGCGATCACAAAAAGCAAAGAGATCCTAAACCAGAAGATGTTGAGGAACTAATTGAAGGAGCCGAAAAAATAACAAAAACTATTTTTTAGATCTTTTTTGTTTGAAGATTTAAGGATACTTCACTTAACAAGGTATAAGCGGTTACGCTCAGTTGCTTCGCTCCTTCGTCTCACCCATATTAGCGGGTGATTCATCTTCGGCGTATTATATACTCGGTACCGGCATAAACTGCGCTTTTTGTTGGTAGAACCAAACCGTTATCACCTACAAACAAGGACACGATTCATTATCACACTACGATTTCAAAGGTTTGAAAAAGCTCAATCTGTGGCGGTGTGAAGTATATCTCCCGCAAACATCGCTTATACCTAAACACCAACAGGCGTTAATTTTTTCAAGTTCTCGTTTTCAACTGCACCATACAAATCATTCATGGCTACAGCCAGCTTTAATCTCTGTTACACGAGCTTTTGAGGATGCACATTACACAATAAGGTCAATTTATGAGCTCCAGGTCCTGGTGATCCACCAGAGCTCATGCCTCCTGATCCAAAACGAATTATACATTTGTATAACAGCAAAAAGTGCGCACTTTCTAACATGCTAAAAACGGTCGCATAACGGTCACAGAATGGCGGAGTGGAGAGCTAAGAAAAAACGAAACCAACGGTTTTAATGTGAGTTACTGAGATTGAAGAAGAACAACCAAATGCCAGTAATGGTTGAAAGGGGTACTTTTTACCATTAACAAAGACGAAACATTGTCACATATTGGTCACATTTTGCAACCATTTATATTGTTGATTGTTTATCATATACTATGGGTAAAATTTTAAAACCCCCAAAAAGCTAGTTAGGTGGTGAACTTTTAAGACAAAAGATGAAAAACCTTTCTTCCAAAATATTGGCAACATCAATAGTTCTAGCAACTATTGTGAGTAGCATCGCAATAGGTGTAGCCGTAACTCCCGACGTGACAGATCATATAGTGATACAAGCCATCGAACAGAATCCACCAGGAGACAGCAACCGTTATGAGTGGGTTATGCTTTACAACCCTACCAATAATAGCGTGAACATTAGCAATTGGACATTAGTCTCCCACTTCTGGCGCGGGACCAATACAACGATAGTTGCAGATACAACGTTACACCCAAAGAAGTACTTGACTGTTACTCCGGATAGACGGTGGTTGCATGACGAAGATGCATCAATTATGCTTATAGATGCAGAAGGCAATGTGATAGACAAAACACCGGTATTTAGCGATCGGCACGATGATGAGCGTATCTGGCAAAGGTATCCAGTTGGCCGTGATACTGATTCCGACTTAGATTGGATGTTTGGGCTATTGATGCCGATAGAAGAGGCGGCAGATGTAACAGCCAAGTATGTTTATGATGGCGAACTAGAAATCGCTCCTGCTAGTTTCAGAACAGAGATACTGAGTTATGAGAATGGAACAAGAGTGAATCTTGAGATACAAAGAAACGAGTTTGGAAAACTAGGCATAATAATCCCCTCTGAGTTTGTACCCTATGCAAATTTCACATACGCACCACAAAATCCCGTTGCAAATCAGAGTATATCATTTGATGCCGCTGCGTCATGGACTTTTGATCCCAATGCCGCGATAATAACGTATGGATGGGACTTCGGAGACGGCACAAACGGAACAGGAATGAGCGTCAATCACACATATGCGTTGCCAAGAGAATATATGATGTGTTTAGAGGTAACGGATGAAGAACAAAGATGTAACGCTAGGTATATGCCAATAATGGTCCAGTAAGTGTTCTTGTTTAGAGCTGCACCTCAGATTAACATTAGCGTTTACAAACAGGACCCCGGGGGACCAAGAGCTCCCCGGTCAATTTTTTAATCCTTCTAGTCGCTTTAGTAAATCTGTAAGCGTTCTTACACCCAGTCCTAACTCCTCAATTGCTTGTATATGCGTTTCGTGATTCTGAGCAAAAAGGAGCTGATTATCCTGGATGCCATTCATCGTCTTCAAGATGAAGTCAGTAGTCAAAGGATAATCTTTGAGCGAATTGAAGAACGATTGCACTTTATGATTGTCGTCAACTGCAGTTTCCGGATGCACCGTCTCTGCTTCGTGCAAGTTGAATGAGTTGTCTATTAAGAACCATAAGCCATTAGCGGCATACACTTGCAACTTCTTTCCTTCATTATCGTACTGCTGTGCTAATGCATTCTTGACGAGCGCATAATGCTGCCTTGAAACTCTGAACATATACTGCTGCCCTGCTTTGATAGTAAAATCAGCATGTAAGAATCGTTCAAGACTCTTGATCAATGAGATGAACTTGTAGATGGCATAATCCTTTGCTTCTTCTGCGGTCCGTGAAAAATAACTGCTCTTTTCGTATACTATGACTGATTTGTTCGTGAGCCATATCTTTCGCCCTTTGACTGTTAAGCTTTGCCCTCCTCCTATTATCTTGAGTCTTTTAAATTCAATGTTATTCTTTACTAAGAACTCTTCTCTCCTTTCCCAATTCCTTAAGCCCTCCACCAATTTAAGTGTGAAGACAAAACCATGCCCCCTAACTGAATCTTGCGTTAAGAAGTTCGAATTTTGGTGCACCTTGTCTTTACCTACATGGAGTGTTTTTGAACTTCTTTTGAGATCAAAAATAGCAGTATCTGAGACTTCCCAAGTACCATATGCTACTTTGTGAATGGCACCTGCGTGCTTTAGCTTATTGAGCTGATACTGTAACGTTGTTTTTGGAATACCTTCGAGTTTGCAGATGGTTGCTGGTTGAATTCCAGAATAAATATGCTGCAATATACACAAGTACGAATTCGTACTCCTATCTTGTTTTCGTACTTCTTTTTGCTGCAATTTGTCTGCGGTCATGTATTTGGAATTCGTCCTTATACGCAAGTTTGAGTTCGTACTTCTACCTTGGGGGGTATCTTGAGTTCGTACTTCTTTTTGTTGGAGTTTGTCTGCGGTCATGTATTTGGAATTTAGCCCTATACGCAAGTTTGAATTTGAACTTCTATCGTGTTTTCGTACTTCTTTTTTCGTACTTCTTTTGAACTTGTTTGAAGTTATTTGAACTTCTTTCGTACTTCTTTTGAGATCAAAAATAGCAGTATCTGAGACTTCCCAAGTACCATATGCTATTTTGCGAATGATACCTGCAAGCTTTAGTTCGTTAAGATGATACTGTAACGTTGTTTTTGGAATATCCTCGAGTTTGCAGATGGTTGCTGGTTGAATTCCAGAATAAATATGCTGTAGAATAAACAAGTACAAATTCGTACTTCGGCTTGTTGGGGTATCTTGATTTCGTACTTCTTTTTGCTGGAGTTTATCTGCACTTGTGAATTTAGAATTCATCTCAAACCCGCGTCTCGATACACTCCTCTGTTTCTTCTTCGTTCGCCCGGATGGTATCGCCAATTGCTTTTGTTCGCAATGGAGGTACGGCGTCACCTACTTGGTGATAGCACTGAGCTTGCGTACCGACAAAAACGTAATCATCCGGGAAAGATTGAGCGCGGGTGCATTCTCTGAAAGACAACGGGCGGAGTTTGCTATGGTCATAGACAATTGTGCAAGACGCTCGGATACCATGAAATTCAGAAGAAGTGATAGTAGGTAAAACATCACCGTCATCAATGAACTGAGGCATGAAATTACATTTTTTCTTGCCCATTTCATTGGCGCGCCTGAAGGCACCGGTGATAGCTTTTTTACTGAAGGGTTTTCCACCATCCGGATACTTGATTTCTCTAAACCGAATCCAGGAATGCAAGGGCTTGTTTTCGAGTGTTTGATTACTGAATGATGCGTGGGTAGGGGTTGGATAGGGATAGTTGCCAGCGATACATCTTTTTAAGATATTGAAAGGCACCGTGAGGAACTTCGAGATCCCAGGAACGTTTTCGAGCATCCAATATTTTGGTTTATAATCGTTGACGATCTTGAGAAAGTGATTAGTAAGTGTCATATCGTAGGTACGATTTTTTTTAAGAATGCTGAACTCTGCGCAAGGTGTAGAACCGATAATAACATCCGCTTTAGGAAG
>QENH01000094.1 GCA_003336485.1 Candidatus Methanophagales archaeon | reverse complement strand
CGCCCCTAAAAACGCCATAAACGGTGGTGACGGCTTGTTCGGCCTCGACTTGAATTCCGGATGGAACTGCGTAGCGAAGAAGAACGGATGCTGCTGGTTCTCCAATATCTCCATCCTCGTGCCACTTCTGTCTGAGCCAGAAAATATCATCCCGTCGTGCTCTATCACACCCACATACTCAGGATTTACCTCGTACCTGTGCCTGTGCCGTTCCATGATCTTCTTCTTGCCATATACTCGTTCCGCCAATGTATCCCCGCGTATAAACACTTCATGATCGCCCAGCATCATCGTGCCACCCTTCGCGGTCACACCTTTTTGCTCTTCCAGCAGGTCTATCACCGGCTGTGCCGTATCACAGAGTTCTGCGCTATGTGCATCCTTCAGTTTTGCGATGTTCCTCGCAGCCTCTATCACTGCCAACTGGAATCCGAAACACAACCCCAAAAATGGTATTTTATTCACCCGTGCATATTCTATCGCCTTTATCTTACCTTCCGCACCACGAACGCCGAAACCACCGGGAACCAGTATGCCCTGCACATTATCAAAAACCGTTATCGCACCTTTAACTTCCAAATCTTCCGCTTCTAGCCATCGCATCGTCACTTTACAGCCTATCGCCGTAGCTGCGTGCTTTATCGCTTCCTTTATACTCAAGTAAGAATCCTCTAACTCGGCATATTTGCCTACTATCGCTATTAATATCGCATTATCGCCGGCCGAGAGCGCCTTTTGCCGCTCTACCATCTTCAGCCAGGCCAGATCTTTCTTTTGCTGCTTTAACTGCAGCTTTTGCATCACATAAGTGTAAATACCTTCCTTCTCCAGTAGTAGTGGCACTTCATATACGTCTTCGGTATCAGGTGCGCTAATCACCGCTTCCGGCTTCATGTTACAGAACATTGCTATCTTCTTCTTCACGTCCACTTTCAGTGCCTTTTTAGATCGGCATACGATTATATCAGGTTGGAGCCCTAATTCTCGGAGTTCTTTCACAGAATGCTGTGTGGGCTTCGTCTTTTGCTCGCCCAAAGTAGTAAAAGGGACTAAAGTAACGTGAATGAATAGGAAATCCGTCTCGCTCTCCTCGCCCTGCATTTGCCTTACCGCTTCCAGGAATGGCATGCTCTCTATGTCACCAACCGTACCACCTACCTCCACCAAGCAGATATCTGCGTCACTATTAGCGGCAACATCTCTTATTCGTGCCTTTATCTCATTCGTCACATGCGGGATTATCTGCACCGTCTGACCCAGATATTCACCTCTCCGCTCTCGCTCTATGACCGCGGAATAAACGACGCCCGTGGTGATATTATGCGCTCGCTCTAGCTCAACATCAGTGAACCGCTCGTAATTACCCAGATCAAGGTCAACCTCCGTGCCATCGCCCAGGACATACACTTCTCCATGCTGAAATGGATTCATCGTACCGGCATCTATGTTTATGTACGGGTCGATCTTTATCGGCACGATTTTATAGCTCCGATCACGCAATATCCGGCCGATGGAGGCCATTGTGATGCCTTTCCCAAGTCCGCTCATCACGCCCCCTGTCACCACAATAAATTTCATGCTCTCTTTTTAGAATATTCGTTTAGCTCTTATTATATTATAACCACAGGATTAGAAATTATAAATAACGATAAATATGAAGAGCAAAGAGGCGATTAAAGCACATATAAATGACGCTGGTGGCAAATAGAAGACAAGAACGAAGAAAATGAAGAATAATAGCGCTGCAACTGCTGACACACCCAATCGCCGAAGAATGACTTTCTCCTCTGAGGAGACTTTAAGTACCTTCTTTTCCTTTTGCTTCGCCGCTTCCAATTCATGCTCTTCTTTATGCTCTTCTTTTGCCTCTATTATCATTACGGGAAAACTCTTCTTCGTCGCGCCATAGCCCGCACTTACGAATATCTCGCCGACATCCAACTCCGATACCACACCCGCATAGCTCTTTGGCAGTCTTACAATCGCGGCTATCTTCTCATTATCTATTACATACACCTTATCCCGCAATATCATTACCTTGTCTTTCATCTCCTCACCGAGCGAGAAATGCACATGCGTCGGGTTTCCATGATTGATGATAATAATCTCGAAACTCGTTTCCTCGCCTACGTTCAGTGGAATCTTCAGTACGTCATGCTCAAATTCTATTGAATTCAAACCCTTTTTACTCAGGTATATCCTCTGCTGTATCCGTTCCATCTATCATCTATCTCCCTGTCCTAAGCGATTGATAGCAAAAACAAAATAAAATGGAATAAACAAATAAATAAATAAATAAATAAAATAAAATCAACCACCCTTTAGTCAGAACTTTGCCTTAGCTCTGGCGGCAATAGGTTTGGAATGCCATCATCTATTGGGTACTGCAAGTCGCATTTACCACAGTATAAGCTTCCGACTACTACCTCACCCTTTTCATCCTCCGCTTCTATACTTAATTCCAAATCGCCCTTGCACATTGGACAGGCGAGTATGTCCATCAGCTCTTTTTTCATCGCTTACCACCACTTAATTAATAGTTTTAAAGAAAGTATAAGTTTTATTTAAAGTTCTTGACTATAATGAGAAAAGGGAGATGAAGAAGAAAGTGCAGGAATTCGCGACGCATCTGGAACTAATAGGCATAGATAACCTACCAGAGATAAAAGAGGGCGATGATTTGACCGACTTATTCCTTAATGCATTAGAAGATAAAGAACTGAGTTTACAAGACGGTGATGCAATTGTATTCACATCTAAAATAGTATCAAAGAGCGAAGGCCGAGTCGTTGACCTACTCGAAGTGGAAGTGAGCGAGGTGGCGGAACAGATGGCAAAAGAAACGGATAAGGACCCAAGAATCACGCAACTTGTACTCAACGAGGCAAAAGAAGTAGTGAGAAAGATGCAAAATCACATCATTGTAGAGACCACGCATGGCTTTGTATGTGCAAATGCAGGCGTAGACGAATCAAATGTGGAGCAAGGCAAGGCAGTGTTGCTGCCCGAAGACCCACAGCAGAGTGCATATCTGCTCAAACAGGATATAGAACGGCGTAGTGGTATAGAAATTTCCGTTCTGCTCTCTGATTCTTTCGGCCGAGCGTTTCGAGATGGCGTAACTGGCATATGCATGGGTGTTTCCGGCATTCCCGCTTTACTGGACAGGATAGGCGAGGAGGACAGGTTTGGAAAGATCGCAATGGTAACAAAAGAAGCGATAGCGGACGAGATATGTGCGGCTGCGAACCTTATAATGGGTGAATTCAAAGAGGGCATACCGATCGTTGTTGTGCGAGGGTTGAAGTTGAAACGCTGCGAAAGCGATATAAAAGAAGTTCTGTTCCCCCGAGAGGAAGACCTATTCAGGTAAAATACACTTGTTAGATTTGTTTTGTTTTTTTTGTTACCCGCTATAACCACAAAATCATACAGATCTCCATGAGAATAGGGAATCTAATATATGAAATACAAATAAGGATGTATGCATAGTAATATGAGTGTGGGTGATAGATAATGGTCAAGAGATTAGCGGTACTGGATGTGAACAAATGTATTGGCTGTATGGAGTGCATGTTCGCATGTTCAAGAAGAGAAGGCAGGGTGGGCTTTGACAAGTCCGCGATAAGGGTGCGGTCCGCAGGCGGCATAGAACGCGGTTTTGTGGTCGTTGTGTGCCGGGCATGTGAGTATCCGCCATGTGTAAAGGTCTGCCCTACGGATGCGTTAAGACTAAGGAAAGATGGCGGAGTGATATTGAATAAGGATAAGTGTATCGGCTGCGGTTTTTGTGCACAGGCATGTATTATGGGCGCTATTTTCTGGGATGACGAGCAGGACAAGCCTATCGTGTGCAGGTACTGTGGAGACTGTGCAGATTATTGCGTGCATGATGCTATTGGTTTGGTTGATATATAGGAGGAGGAAAGAAGAATGTTAATGAAGGTGGAAGAACTAAATAGGGTATTGTATGTAGACTTAACGAAGAAGGACATAAAGGTAAGGGATAGAACAGATCTATTTGACGAATATTTGGGAGGTTCAGGTGTTGCGATAAAACTCCTCGAGGAAGAATGTCCGACCGGCATAGATCCGTTAAGTGCCGCAAACCCGATTATCTTTGCTGTTGGGCCACTAACGACATTATATCCTACGGCTTCTAAGACCGTAGCGATGTTCAAATCGCCATTAACCGGTAATCTTGGCGAAAGTCACTGCGGCGGTAGAAGCGCAATGGCTATTCGGCTCGCGGGTTATGGCGCGATAGTCATTACGGGCTCAAGTGACCCCCTGTTATATCTGACAATAGATGGCGACAAAGTGAAATTCCGAGATGCGTCTTCTATCGGAGGTATGGATGCGCAAACGGTGGGCAGGATATTACGAGAAGTTGAGACGGGTTCTGGTGTGAGAACGATTATACGCACTGGACGAGCGGGCGGGAAACTGGTGCGATATGCCTGCGCGGTATCTGAAACATATCGTCATTTCGGGCGGCTCGGGCTGGGTGCAGTGATGGGCTCGAAGAATCTGAAAGCGATAGTAATATCGGCAGATAAGAGCGTAGAGATACCAAAAGACAAAAGGAAGGAATATGGCGAGGTTTACGATGAGATACATGATGTTGTGGTAAAATCGGACGCAATGAAGAAATATCATGACCTCGGTACCGCAGGCAAGCTATATGAGATGAATAAACTCGGTGGTATGGCACATAAGAATTTAGAATCTGCGAGTGCACCGGAAGCGATAGCGCGTGAATTGTCGGGCGAGAACTTTGCCAACAAATTCCTTTCTAGACGGATTTCATGTGCGCACTGCCCGGTAGGATGTGTACACTTAGCATCGCTGCGAGAGCTTTATGAACCCGGTTATTATTTCAAGACCACCACCATCCCATACGATAACGAGCCAATTTACGCTGTCGGGTTTATGCTTGGGATGGAGCACGCCGAGGATTGTTTACGGCTTATTGATGCGGTTGACACTGTTGGCATGGACATAATGAGTACCGGAGTGGTATTAGCATGGGCGACCGAAGCGTATGCGAAGGGGCTAATAACGAAGGCGCATACTGACGGGCTTGACCTCCGCTGGGGCGATGTCCCCACCTATCTAGCGGCAGTAGAGAAGATAGTGGAGATGCCAACAGAATTCTATCAAAATCTGGCTATGGGCGTTGAGCACGCGTCAAGCGTTTACGGTGGTCAGGATTACGCGCTTGCATTTGGCGGTAATGAGATGCCGGAGTACCATACAGGGATTGCATGCTACATAAATAATCTTACGGGTGCAAGGCACAGTCATCTTGATTCCGCGGGATACACACTCGATCAGAAGTTAATAGGCAAAGAATTTGACATAGAAGAGGTGGTGAAATCGCTGATAGCAGAGGAGGAGTGGCGGCAGATACTGTCAAGTCTCGTGGTCTGCTTCTTTGCACGTGCTGTTTATACCTCCGAACGAGTCTTAAAGGCTATGGCTGCAATTGGATTGGAAAACTGGAGCCCAAAGAAGTTAGAAGTGGTTGGTAGGAAGATCCATCGCGCTAAAATGAACTTCAAATTCAGGGAAGGGTTCGATCTCGCTAAAATCCGTATACCGAAGCGGATTTTTGAGGTGCCTACGCCGCATGGGCTCTTAAAGGAGGAAGATTTGAGGAAGGCTATTGAGATTTATAGTGAGATGATATCAGCACAAAAATCGGGGGATCTTTGAGCGGATACGGCAAAAGGCTAAAGGCTAAAGGCTAAAGGCTAAATTGAAAAATGTAGAATAATTTAAAGGATGAATACCAGCGGTAATATAGTGGTTGATAAAAAAGGGAGGGTTATGAAAGATGGATAAAAGAATAGTGATCGCTACGATTTTGGTTCTTAGTTTGGTGGGAACTGCATCGGCAACGACCTGGTCTGTGGATGGCAGCGGTGGAGCGGATTTCACAGGGATACAAGATGCGATAAATAATGCTTCTGATGGCGATACGATATTAGTTTATTCCGGTATTTACTACGAGAATGTGGTTGTGAATAAATCGGTTACACTAAGAGGGAGTGGGCACCCAGTTGTGGATGCTGGTGGAGAATGGTATGCGATTACATTGACTGCGGATGAAATTACGCTTGTAGGATTCAATGCAACAAACTCTGGGAGATTGTGGTGGAGCGATGTTGGGATCAAGGTAACCTCAAACAATAACACCATAACAGGCAACAATGTCAACAACAACAACGAGGAAGGAATCAGCCTCTACACTTCCAGCAACAACAACACCATTACAGGCAATGTATTTCGGCTCTTTGGTAATTTGCGTTGAACATATCTCCTTGATAAATCAAGTAAATAAAGAATAGCCCTCAAGATCAAGGTGTATACGCTGAAACAGATGTTTAACGTTTAAAATTCCATAACAACGCCGCTTAATCACCTTAATCTTGTTATTAAAGCCCTCCACGAATCCACTCGTTTGCCGGTTAATAAAGTAGTTTGTAATCCCATCCATCCACTTATCTAACGTCAATAAAAAGCGGTTAAAGCAACTCAATTCACTTTTTATAACTCGCTTCTTCCAACGATTGATCTTGCGCTTCGCTTCGCTTTTAGAATAGTCTCCCTCAAAAATACCAGTCAGCTCATTACAAAGTTTGTATGTCAATTCCAATATTGGAGAGCATTTGAATAACTGGAATAGCTCAGTGCATCGAGTACCCTAAATGGCTCAGTGCATCGATACCCTCATATTCCAATTTTTGGTTCAGTGCATCGATACCATTAGCCCAACCTAAAGATAGATTCATCACGTTTGTGTACGTTCTCCTCGAGCACATAGCGAAAGTTCTTAATCTCCAGCACGTCAAGTAGGGCTCATAGTCAGCCTA
>QENH01000095.1 GCA_003336485.1 Candidatus Methanophagales archaeon | reverse complement strand
TTCCAATTTGGGATGATATAGGTATGCATTGCGGATATATCGAAGTTATCTGAAATAATGCTTCGGCAAGTAACCATACCTTTATAATCCTATTATTATATCAAATCTAATAGATGCTAAAAAATAAAAATACAAAAGAAAAACTTATGAGGGGGTGATTGTATGGGACGCATAAGAACACTTATGGAAATGAAGGATATTCTTAAAAAGCATGAAAAGGAATTAAAAAAGGGATATAGAATTAAAAAGATTGGCATCTTTGGCTCTTATTTAAGAGCTGAAGCAAAAGAGGATAGTGATCTTGATATACTGGTAGAATTTGTGCGCGACACAGAGATCGGACTTTTAAAATTTGTAGAGCTAGAAAACTATCTGAGCGATCTTCTTGGTGTTGAAGTAGATTTGGTAGAAAAATCTGCATTAAAATTACGGATAGGAAAGCATATACTAAAGGAGGTTGAGTATCTATGAAGAGAGAAATTGGAGATTATCTTCAGGATGTCATTGACGCAATGAACAAAGGGATGGAATTTGTTAAAGACATAGAATATGAAGACTTCATTCGCGATGATAAAACCATATTTGCTGTGATAAGAGCTATTGAAATTATTGGTGAAGCTATCAAAAATATACCTGCTGATGTACGGGGAGAGTATCCAGAAATTCCCTGGAGAGAGATGGCTGGAATGAGAGACAAACTTATTCATGGATATTCTGGAGTGAAGCCTGTACGGATATGGGAAACGGTGAAAGAAGAAATTCCACCACTAAAACCTTTATTTGATAAAATATTGAACGATTTAGAGAAATGAACTTTAAAAGATATAGTGGTGTTGGGTACTCGCGGTGCTTCGCACCTTGCCCCTAACGGAGTCACTTAACACTATGTATGCGGTTCGCTTCGCTTACCCAAATTGCTCCGCGTCGCGTCGCAACTTCGCAAACATAAAAACAGTTAAATGCAATTCCGTACATTCGCCATCACAAAACCTCATACCCCGTATTTCTTTGTGCCACAGGCCTGCCAACCGATTCCACCGCTTTTATGATCTCCACAGCCCGTGCTGGTTTATGTTCCTTCCCCGCTGCAGTAACGACATTCTCCTCCAGTATAGTCCCCCCGAAGTCATTCGCGCCAAAAAACAGTGCTAGCTTAGCCACCTCGAAATCCTGTGTGAGCCATGACGCCTGCACATTCATTATAGGATGCAAAACAATACGTGAAATCGCCAACACCTGCAAATAGCGCGTTACCGCTACGGGCGCCTTTATAGCCCCGTAGAGTTCAGTATTCTGCGGTTGAAACGTCCAAGGGATAAATGCAGTGAAGCCACCTGTTCTGGTCTGCAAATCGCGTATCCGGAAAAGATGCTCCACTATCTCGGAGTTGGTCTCTACATGCCCAAACATCATAGTCGCCGTTGTTTTCATGCCTATGCTGTGTGCAGTCTCCATCACGTCAATCCAATCATCCGCACCGACTTTATTCGGGCTGATTTCCTCTCGAACCCTATCCGATAGGATCTCCGCACCCCCACCAGGCAGAGAATCGAGCCCGGCCGCATTTAACCGTTCAAGCGTATCCCATATGCCAATACCTTCGTTTTGCGCAATGAAATATATCTCCGAAGGCGAGAGGCTGTGCAGTTGCACACCCGGGAATTCTTGCTTTAATTTCGAGAACAAATCCACAAACCATTCAATCCCAAGTTCTGGGTTATGTCCACCCTGAATCAGTATTTGCGTCCCACCAACGTCTACTGTTTCACAAACTTTTCTCAAAATCTCGTCTTTACTCAGGACATAGCACTCATCGCTATTTTTTGCATAAAACGCGCAGAATTTGCAACGTGATACGCATCGGTTTGTATAGCTTATGTTTCTATCAACAACGAATGTCACGAGCTCGCCACATTTCAGCCGCCGTATCTCATCTGCAATTTTACCCACAACGGGCAATGGCAACTCGAACAGATGCTGCGCTTCTTCAAAACCCAAATCTATGCCTTCTAAGTTCTTAACCACATAAGCCTCAGAGTAATCCGTATTCATAACACTTCTCCCCAAACAGTTCAAGCCCTTTCTTTTCTTGCGCGCCCAGCCGGAACGTAAGCGATCTGAAATATCGTGCGAGAAATTCTACCGGCATTCCAAACTTCTTCTCCGCTTCCGAGACTACCAGATCAACATTACTAGTACCCCACTCGACGGATTCCATCACTTTACTGTTTATTTCACTCATATCCACCTCTTTACGTGAAACGGAAATCCCGAACACCATGGGATAGCCGGTTAATTTATGCCATTCCTCGCCCAAATCCATGACCACCTTATGTGTCATCCGCGCCTTGATTGCTTCATCACCAATGACAAGTGCATAATTGCAACGTTTGAGTAATTCGCTCGTTTTTCCTTCGTTCAGAACAACAACACTGTTTTTCTGCCCCTTCTCTCGTAGTATGATTTTAAGGAGGTTGAGTGATGTCACGGTTTGATTCGTTACTGCGATAGACCCATTGACACCATCAAGCTTTTTACCGTTTGAAACGATAATGACACTCAAAACGCTATCCTTCGAGGCGACACAGAACTCATAGCTCTTCAATTTAGCTCGGTTCTTTATATAATAGAACGAAGGAACGGGTGCGAAATCTAGTTCACCTCTTTCAAACATTTCGGCAAGCTGCTTTGGCAATGCTTCTATTACCTTCAGCCCGTTCTGCTCAAACTGGTAATAGGGCAAATAGTTATTCACGAACCCGAATTTACCTATCTTTACGCTCATTGATACATCCTCAAGATATTGTAAAATGTGTCTCTTTCCGCAGGCACTTTATTTACGCCCTTCATAATATCCATGATCTTATCCGTGTGGAGCATAAGTGGCGTTTTAGCACCCGCTGCATGTGTGACCCGCTCTTCTATTATCGTGCCATCCAAATCGTTCGCACCATAGTTCAAAGCGACTTGCGCAAGCTTCTCGCCCAATGCAACCCAGTAAGCTCTTATACTCCTAAAATTCCGTAGCACTATTCTTGAAACTGCAATCGTTTTGAGAATATCAACAGGGTTCGTTTTCTCTTTTACTAACCCAGCCGCTGCGAGTTCGGTGTTTTCCGGATAGAAAAGGAGCGGGATGAAGGATACGAACCCACCCGTTTTCTCCTGCAACTGCCATAGTTTGTAGAGATGAATAGCTCTGTGTTTCGGCTTTTCTATATGTCCAAAGAGCATTGTGGCATTGCTTTTTATTCCTCTGCTATGCGCTATCGCCATTATCCGAAGCCATTCATCCGCTTTGAGCTTCTTCGGGCAGATAACTGCACGAATATCATCATCGAGAATCTCCGCGCCACCGCCTGGCATTGCCTGCAAACCGGCATCCTGCAACCGTGAGAGCACTTCCTCTACACTCATTCTCCCGACCTGCGAAAGGAAATGTATTTCCGTTGCGGTCAATGCTTTGATGATAACATCTGGAAACTTACTCTTTATCTGCACGAAAATATCCTCAAAGTATTCTATATCCATTTCCGGATTGAGTGCGCCGACGATATGTAGTTCAGTAGCACCTATTTTTATCGCTTCTGCAACTCGCTCAAGCACCTCATCTGCGCACATAAAATAGGCATCGCTATCTCCACCATCGCGATAGAAAGCGCATAGCGGGCATCGCGAAACGCATATGTTCGTGTAGTTTATATGCCGGTTGACAACGAACGTTACGATGTTCCCATTTGATCGATTAAAGGAATCTGCAAGTTCCCCGAGCTCATGGACGTCCCAATCGAAAAGGGCTTCAATCGTTTCCGGTGTCCATTCGCCCATTTTTGTGCTCCACTAACATTTGAGGCTATACTTTTGGCTTCTATTTTACGATCATATAAACCTATCCTTTTATGTTCATATCCGTTAGCGGATATAAGGGGTCGCACGATAATCCGAAAAATGGGTTTGATAACAACTGATACAAATAATAATATTATATACGTTCTGGGTGTAGGTCGCGATTGTATGACGGAAACCAGAGGTTAGGAAAAGATCATGCGATGCAGTAGAGGCAAATGTGCGAAGCCGGCGATAATATATCAGAAATATTCGGGGTTGCACTTATGTGAACCCCATTTTATTGCTGATGTAGAGCGGAAAGTGAAAAAGGCGATGCGGAAGCAGTCGATGATAGAGTCTGGAGATAGAATTGCAGTAGCATTAAGTGGGGGTAAAGACAGTTCAGCGCTTTTGTATATGCTGAAGGAGAAGATATTTCATGATCGAACCGATTTAAAATTCTTTGCGATTGCCGTGGATGAAGGCATAAAGGGATTCCGTTCGGCAACACTACGAAATGCGGAACGGGTGGCAGAGGAATTAGGAATCGACTTTTTTATTTGTTCTTTCGCACATGAGTTTGGATTTACACTGGACGAAATCGTAGCGAAAGGGTTCGATCAGGCACCGTGCACGTTCTGTGGCGTCCTGAGACGGCGGATATTAGATCAGAAGGCGAAGGAATTGGGCGCTACGAAAGTTGTAACCGGTCATAATCTGGACGACGAAGTGCAAACGATCTTACTCAATTATGTACGCGGCGATATTGAGCGTTTAGGGCGGATGCACAGCCGTCGAGCGGAGTTTGTTCCACGAGTTAAGCCGTTAAGAGACGTCTATGAGAAGGAATCTGCACTGTATGCGCTTGTAACTGGAATACCCGTACCTACAATTCATTGTCCTTACGCCTCGTTTTCGTTTCGTTCCTCGGTGAAGAGTATGCTGAACGAGTTAGAGAGAAAGCATCCGGGGACAAAATATTCGGTGTTGCGAGGCTATGCAAGAGTGTCTGAGTTCTTACCGGCGGTGCAGACAGAACGGAAGCTTTTGCGCTGTGAACTATGTGGTGAGGCATCTGCAGCACGGATATGCAAGGCCTGCGAGATAATAGGGAAGATGAACTGAGCGAAGATACTAAATCAGTAAACACTTGCAAGTGTGCTTTTAGCTTAGCTTAGCAATGCAAATGCGGCTAAAGTCGTAAAATACTTTTTGATTTGGAATTAAGAGGCGGAACAATCAAAGTCTCTTTCCTTTCTCCATCTCGGTATTCCACCAACACCTCCTTCTCGGCACGAGCATCCGAATACCGCGCGGTCAGTCGTGCTGCGAGTACAATTGCTCCTTTGTCCTTAGAACCTTCTAAAATCGTTAGTGGGCTTCCGTAACCAGGCACCTCAAAAACATAATCTGCCGGACGCTTCAAATCCGATAGGAGCTTATTCTCCGTTTCATTCCTACCCACTATGAGTTTAGACGAAGCGAGCCGGAAATGCCGGCCTAGCTTCAGTAACGCGAGATCGGTCTTTGTTACGGTCTCATTATGCGAGAATAAATCCTTAACTTTCGATGCAAATTCCTTGTTTGTTAGGAGACAACCGCCCGCAGGCGAAGGATAGTCCAGCTTAAACTTCGTTGCGAGTGCGATCTGAGCCTTTCTGCTTTTACCCTTTATTTCTAATAGCTTGCTACGGTCTATCCAGCCTTCGCACTCAGGAATAGTTTTTGGTAACAATTTTGCTGATAGCGGTCTCAGAACCATACCTTCTAATCCCGCTTCTCTATCCTCTATTCCTAATGCTTTCTTGTGCTGGCTCATTGGCCTTTCGCCGAGTACATCGCCCGTGAAGATGAATTTTGCACATATTTCTTCCGCGATCCTTTTCGCTTCGCGCAACATATAACTGTGACAGTCTATACAGGGGTTCATTCCCGAGCCATAGCCATACTTAGGGCTTCTTAATAGCTCTAAATACGCGGTGCCTGCTTCTACTCGTATAAGTGAAATCGCAAACTTCTTGGCTACAGCACCGGCATAGTCCGTCTTTTCTGCTGTAAATGGCAAAATAAGTTGCAATGCTACTACTTCTATTCCTTGATCTAAGACGAGCTTAGTTGCCAATATCGAATCCAAACCGCCGGATAATAATGCTAACGCTTTCATCTCTAAATTTTCTTTTTAGAAAAAGAAAACACGTTTCTTTGGTTAAACTTTCTTTTGCAAAGAAAGGTAGTTGCAAAAATATTTGTCTTTTTCAGTGTATTTCTTAGCCAGAGCAATAAACTTGTCTTGCCTGTGCCTATTTCGCCACTTATCAATAAAATCCTGCCTGACTCTACGGATTCTTTTAGCTCTTGCCGTTCTCGCTCCAGACCTATCAGGTTTGGACTCGGCCTGGTCGTTAATACATTTTCCCGCCAGCCAAATCTTTCGTACCACATGTCACATAATGTCTTTTTGTGTTGTCTTGTTTGTATTCTTTGTCTTGTCTTTATAAAATTGTTATGTCTTGGTTTATGTATTTATTCCCTTTCGTTTTTGGTGGTCAATACTCCCGTGTCGCAAAATGTCCCAGGATGTGTTCTGTCTTTCCTGCAGCAAACAAAAATATAAGTTGGGATGTGTCAACCTCTTATCCGAACACACATGAAGATGTCCAAGAATCTCGCCTAACGGTTTGCGGATATGAGATGTTGCAACCGCAGGGAGCAATTTGGGTGAAGCGACCAACGGGTGCAAAACCTCCTAGCCGTTGCCATATGATGAATAAACAATATCAATACTTTTATCCTCCCGTTTTGTATTGCAATCAGAAAGAAGGGTCTCAATATTTTCCAATTCATTCTTCCTAGCTTTATCTTTTACGATTTCTATCGCTTGAGGACTGATATCAAGAGCAAAGACTTTTCCTTGTTTTTTGACTTTTTGAGCGTCGGGTATTGTATTAAGACCAAGACCACAACCAAAATCCAAAATATAATCCCCTGCATTTATTCCTGCTAAACTTATTTCCTCTTCGATATTCCTAAACTTTTTTCTGATGCTCATAATCATGGTCATTATCTTAAATGCTCCTGGTATCTCACGAACAATTTTATGTACCAATTGA
>QENH01000016.1 GCA_003336485.1 Candidatus Methanophagales archaeon | reverse complement strand
ACATGATATTAACATAGGTTTGTCATTAAAAGTTTCTTTTTTGTTGCGAAACTTGTCAGTTGTTATTCGCATTCGCTTAATTCCGCCGATAGCATGCTCTACCCTAACTCGGATGCTACTGATAACCTTATTCTGCGCCTTCTCTTTATCAGTCAATTCTTTTCCCCGTGGCTTCTTCTTTGGCATCATAACAGACGCATCGGGATAATCCTTATCAACGCCAGTGAAACCCAAATCTAGCCATAGTGTTATGTCTTTTGGGAATATATCCGGCGGAAATAGGCCTTTGAAGATACCATAATCGTGCTTTTTACCTTCTTCTGGAGGGCTCAGATAACCAATCCATCTATTTATATCGGTGATGAGTATATTTTTACGAGTATGTGCCTTCTTCTTGCCGGAATAACTTTCTTTTTGTTTCTCTTCGTCTTTAGGTCTTTGAATTGGCGTCTCTGTCCCGTCAATGAATATGTCCTTAGCCCCGGGAAATATCTCAAATAACTCCTTCAAACTCTTAATTTTCCTACTTGGCAGAGCCATTTTTTTACCAAGTACTTCTTCTAATATTGGTGTTAATTTCTGGACATTGCGACATGCATTAGACTTGTTGAGATCAAATAATAGTCCAAAGACGTCGAAAGTTGGATAACACTTGAAATAAAAGAGAATGAAAAATAATTTTTCTGTGGAACTTTTCAAATTCCCTATTCTTCCGCCTCCTGGTTTCCTTTTTCTGTTCCCATGTTCAAAATCTATCTCGTATCTATGCCACCCTTCTTTTTCTATTTCTGGGCCGAAACTCAGCGCCAGTTGGTTAAATTCTGATGCGGATAGTCCTATTGTGGCTCTTAGTACCCTGTCGTCCATCAAGGCCCTCTTAATGAATATCATGTTTTATAATTCATATTATATCCTATTAAAAGCCTTTGCGTGGAGATAGCATTTAATTAGCAACAAGTCTAATAATTATAAATGTGTCATATATATAAAGAAGGTGTTTTTACGAGATGACGGGTAACAAATTGGTGTATGCTGGTTTGATCGCAATTTTATCCTTTTCTTTGCTTGCGATGCCTACAACAGGAACAAGCGCTGAAGAGATGTATACCTTTGGTACCCTGTGGCCAGAATTTCCTCAGCTCTGGTACTTTGATAAGCCTTATGGTATAGCAGTAGATGGCAGTGGCAATGATAGAGTACAACAGATGGCTCAGTTATTTGAAATTGAAACACGAACTATAATTCTGGATGCGGTGCCAAATTCATTTCCAATGTTTAGCAATGCAGAGTATGTAAATTTTAGAATTGAAAAAGATACTATTACACTCACATTAGATTTGAATGCTTCTTTTGATGGCATATGTAACATTCCAAATCTTATAGGGACAGATATCTCAGTAGTTAATTCGTCTGTTGAATTAGAATATTTTCCTATAACTTACCAGAATTTCTCATATGACCAAAAATGGAGATCCGCACCGTATTTTAATGATACTGAGAATAGACTGTATTTACTCTCGGGCTCTGGTGTTGTAAGCATGGTCGAGCTAGAAATAGAAGAAAACACCAAGGATAAAACAATCCCAAAGGTTGTTGGCGTTGGTGATCTTGTTGGACAATATCATATCGAAACAATTGCAGAAGGTAAAAATTCGACTTATAATAATCTTATTTCAAGTATAAAAGGCGTAGGCTATGCTGACCTGTATGTCCAGTATGCTCCTGATACATCACATGGAAAGACACCATTCATTCCCTCATTCTCCCATTGTGAGCGATTGCAAGAAAGCATGGATTCGATTATCAGTGGGTCTGAATCAATAGTAAACTATTCAGCAGATGTAGTAGGCATGGCAAAAGGTGCAGTACCCATATCCGAAGTATCACATGATTGGAACTTAGCGTTAGATCTTGATCTCGAATATTTTCCTATATCTTACCAGAATTTCTCATATGACCAGAACTGGCAAGTTTCTCCAGATTTTAATGATACTGAGAATAGACTGTATTTACTCTCGGGCTCTGGTGTTGTAAGCATGGTCGAGCTAGAAATAGAAGAAAACACCAAGGATAAAACAATCCCAAAGGTTGTTGGCGTTGGTGATCTTGTTGGACAATATCATATCGAAACAATTGCAGAAGGTAAAAATTCGACTTATAATAATCTTATTTCAAGTATAAAAGGCGTAGGCTATGCTGACCTGTATGTCCAGTATGCTCCTGATACATCACATGGAAAGACACCATTCATTCCCTCATTCTCCCATTGTGAGCGATTGCAAGAAAGCATGGATTCGATTATCAGTGGGTCTGAATCAATAGTAAACTATTCAGCAGATGTAGTAGGCATGGCAAAAGGTGCAGTACCCATATCCGAAGTATCACATGATTGGAACTTAGCGTTAGATCTTGATCTCGAATATTTTCCTATAACTTACCAGAATTTCTCATATGACCAGAACTGGCAAGTTTCTCCAGATTTTAATGATATAGAGAATAGACTGTATTTACTCTCGGGCTCTGGTAATGTAAGCATGGTCGAGTTAGAAATAGAAGAAAACACCACGGATAAAGCAATTCCAAAAGTTGTTGGTGTTGGAGGTCTTGTTGGGGTGTTTTATAACGATACAATTGCAAAAGGAATAAATGCATCATATAATAGTCTCGTATCAAGTATAGCAGGTTCTGGCTATGCTAACCTGTATGTCCAATATGCTCCGAATGCACCCGTGATTTATCGTGTCCCTGATTTAATCATCACTGACATATACCAAGAAGGCAGCACGATCTATTACATATTAAAGAATCAAGGAACAGCAGATGCTGGCTCTTGCTATGCGTATCTCTATATGGATGGCACTAAGAAGGCAGAGAGCTATGTCGGTCCGATTTCAGCAGGATCAACAAGGGCAGAACATTTCGATTACGTCGGGCAGTGCACTGGTTCTGAAGACACAATAAAGGTATGCGCAGATGCAACCGATAAAGTGGAAGAGAGTAATGAAACAAACAACTGCCGAGAAGAGAAATGGGATTGCCCAAACCAACCACCTGTCAATCCTACGTTAACACCTGACAAGGCAGAGCCGCAATACAATGGCACTCCTGTAACTTGGACTGCTGCTACAACGGATCCTGATGGGGACACGCTTTACTACCGGTTCTGGATAAGAGGTCCTGCAAGTAGTAATTCCTGGACGATAAAGCGAGATTGGAGCGCTGACAGCACATGGACCTGGCACACGAGTTCAGCAGACATAGCTGATACGGACGTCCGTGTTTGGATAAGGGACGGGCATCACGAACCGGCTGACAAATATGACCTCCAGGAGGTTTATTCTGGTTATAGCATCACGCCGGTAGACACCACACCACCAGAGCTAACATGTCCTGCAGACGTAACTGTCGAGTTAGAGACCAAAGATGGAACTGTTGTCCATTTAGAGGTAACAGCAACCGATAACTGCGATCCTAATCCTGCAATAGCAAGTAACGAACTGGACATATATCCGCCTGGTACCACCACCGTGACTTTCGCAGCTACCGATGCTTCGGGCAACAGTGCAAGCTGTTCGGTAAATGTTACCGTTTCTGACATTCCTACATTTGCGATAACGATCATATCACCGGAAGAAGGGGCGACATATGAAACTACCTCTGTTGACTTAATCTATACAATAACTGAACCCACAAGATGGGTGGGTTACAGCATAGACGGATCAGAAAACATAACAGTATCTGGAAACACCACCATAGAGAAGTTGACGAACGGACCGCACAATTTAACCATTTATGCCGAGCTCCTGACAGGAAAAATAGAATCAAATACGGTAAACTTCGCGGTTTCTGCTATTGCCTCCACCATCGTGAATGTAACAGTAAGCCCAACGTATGCACTTCCTGGAGATTCTATAAACATCACCGCAGAGGTATTTGATCATTCCGGAATAAGATGGGTTATAGCTTCTGTTACTAAAGGGAAAGAAGAAATAGGGAATATTTGGTTGTCACCCGGTGAGACCGAAGAGGACATCTACACAGGAACCTGGGACATACCAATCTCCGACGAAGGCGGAATTTATAACATTACCATATATGCAACAGACACAGAGGGGAATGAGGCGAAGGCGGAACCACAAAGAGTCGAGGTGCCTACGGATACCGAAGCACCAGTCATCACAAATATAGCGGTAAGTCCAATGTATGCAGTCTCTGGTACTCTAATTTTTATCTCTGCGGAAGTCACCGATCATCTTTCTGGGGTAAAGGACGTTAAAGGCATCGTTAGTAAAAGCGGAGAAGAGGTCTCAACCGTGCCCATGCTGGATCCCGATGAAGACGGAATTTATATCGGAACATGGCCTACGACGATTTTTACAGAGGGGGGGATTTACAATATTGAACTGAGTGCAACGGACAATAGTGGCAATGTGGCATCAGCACATGCACATGCTGTTAGGATTGTACGTGACACAGAGGGACCAATTGTAAGGATTATATCACCAGAAGAAGGCGTGGCTTATCCAGCGACAGAAATAGCTCTGGAAGTAGCTGCCGATGTCGTAATAGCCAATTGGAGCTACAGCCTTAACGGCGATGCTACTGTCTCTTTCACGCCTAACACAACAATAGCAGTACAAGAGGGTTCTAACTCATTGGTTGTGTCAGCAGAGGATATGACAGGAAATGTAAGTAGCTCTGCTGTTTCTTTCCTGGTTGACACAACACCGCCTGAGATAATATGCCCTCCCGATGTAACGGTAGAGCAGGAGACGAGCGAAGGGGCGGTAGTACACCTAGACGTGACTGTATCAGACCTCTGTGATCCAGACCCAACGGTAACAAGTAACGGGAGGGATATATATCCACCTGGTACAACCACTGTTACTTTCACAGCTACCGATGCTTCGGGCAACAGCGCGAGCTGTTCGGTTAATGTTATCATCATTCCTGTTTGCGATGGACCAATAAACTCAAATGGAGGTCCCTGGCTCTTTCACGGCGAGGGTTATTGGATTGATATGGATATATCAACACCAGCAACAAAAGTATCTACTAAGCCACAGGATTATACAGGAATTGAGGACTTAATAAGCGTTCAACCTGGAGAGACGGTCCGGGTGAAAGCCATTGTAGATTATAGCGGGTATACAGAGAGCCCTGATTGCATAATGTTTCAAAGAGTATTCCCCAGTTGGGAACCCAGTACCGTATTAGCAGAGTTATATAAGGGACAGTTACCCGCTGACTTAATGGAGAAAACCATTACATTCATTGCACCTACTGAACCGGGAGAATATAAATTACATCTCAACTTTGTGGCAGCTTATAATCCGCCAAGTGACTACTGCGATGGCAATATAGTAGAAACCACGTTAATTGTAGAACCCGAAATCAGGAATATTGATTACCAATCCCGGGTGATAAAGGGTCAGATAAACTTATTTAATGTTACTATTGGGAACCTTGGCAAATTCAGAGAAGAGAATTTAACTGTTGAACTCAAAGAAGGGGAGAAAATCATGGATAATGCAACAATCGAGCATATAGACTCTAATGAATACAAGACAGTAATCCTAAAATGGAACACAGAAAACGCTGCCCTTGGTATCCACGAGATAACAACAGCAGTTTTGGGTGAAGACAAAGAATCACTTACTGATATTACAGACAAGATAGGTGTCTTAGCACAATCCAAGGCTAAAACGCTAATTGCTACAAACCTTAGAAGATTCGAGGAGGTTGAGAATAAACTAATACTGCTTAGCCACCATCCCTCAGTAAACGGAATAATCCTGAATGTAGCGAATGACCAAAACTGCTCAGAGGCGTATGATTCATGGGATTCTAATCGCACATCCGAAAATGCGAATGACGTTGCAAGAGCAATAAAGGTGTTGATTGATTCATCGCTCGCGGTTTACGAGAACATAGAATACATAATTATTGCAGGCAATGACGAAGTAATTCCATTTTACCGGATACAAGATAAGAGCGTAGAATCGTATGTTGGCAGCTATGGGTTGTATGAT
Organism: Candidatus Methanophagales archaeon; assembly: GCA_003336485.1. Classification (GTDB taxonomy): domain Archaea; phylum Halobacteriota; class Syntropharchaeia; order Alkanophagales; family Methanospirareceae; genus Methanophaga. The sequence continues at coordinate 1,021 of QENH01000016.1, read as the reverse complement.
GAAAAAGAGTATATCAAAGATTTTGACCAACTCAAACGTACAACTGCAATAGGCTCTGCTTTTTGGGATAACATGTTCCTCACAGACGACTTCTACGCCAATTTTGAATCGGAAGATTTACCAGAAGGAATCGAAGGTGAATTGTATATACCCGATAAACCTTTAGGGCGGCTGGTTGAGACGCCTGCAGAGATAAGCAAAACAGTAGAGATATTTTCAAAGAAGGGGGATATTGTCGCGCCAAACAAGATATTTATTACTTCTTATGATTTCATGAACGACACAGGCGGGAGTTGCGCATCTATTTGGAGCTCTCTGAGTACCCCCAGTTTCATGGGTAAGGGCATTAAAGAGCACGGCACCTACAAAGATAGTACAGAAATCGTTAATGAATTGCTGAATGAAAGTAACAATATTGTAGCCATATTCCAGCATGCGGATCACCTGGGATTTGCTATAGAAGAATCCCACGATTTTGTTACTTCAAATATTATCTCGAACTCGTCATCAGATTTAAACGGGTCAATAGTCTATTCGATGAGCTGTCATGCGGGGTTAAACGTTCCAAAGGACGAGAAGCACAATTATGACCTTGTACAGGCTTTCATGGGTAAGGGCGTTCTGGCATACGTTGCTCCTACTGGCTGGGGAATCGGGGGTGTGGTAACTGAGGCGGGTCATGAACGGCTCATGCGTTATTTCACGAAACATCTCTGTGAGGGCATGGATGCCGGCACAGCTTTGATACGTGCCAAGCAGGATTATTATGCTACTGACTTTGATTTCGATTACATAGACCAGAAAGTAGTTTCAACGTCTGTACTCTATGGCTTGCCGATGTATGGTGTGAATATTGAGGCTGAGACCGAAGGAACCATGAAGATGCTGAGCATGGAAAAGCCACAAACATTCACCTTCCGACCTGAATATTCGGAGATTGAAACTCCTGTAGGTAATTATACTTCGGCTCATGAAACATTATCCGCGCCAGGAAAACCTGTTCTGCCAAAGTTTATCTGGC
>QENH01000096.1 GCA_003336485.1 Candidatus Methanophagales archaeon | reverse complement strand
GAATATATAAATTATTGAGTTTTCTCTCTTCCTATCCCAAACTTTCAAGTTCTAATAGCCATTGAAAAGCTTATATACTTCTCAACGCCTAATGATAATGATAAAAATGAGTGAACTACCAATAGTACCGGTAACCAGGATAATTCGGAACGCTGGAGCAGAGAGAGTAAGTGAAGACGCAAGCCGGGAATTAATAAGGCTGTTAGAGGCAGAAGCCGAAAAAATTGCGGGAAAAGCAGTAAACCTTGCAAAGCATGCTAAAAGAAAGACAGTAACACGAGAAGACATCGTGGAAGCAACAAAATAAGCAAAAAAAAAATAAATAAGTCAGATAACAGAGGGAGTTTTACTTACAGCTTACCCTCTTCCTCCTATTTTTTTTATCCCATATGATGAATTTAGAGCTTTGAGACTCTTCTGCAACATTCAAGATCATTGCACCTAAAAAAAAAAATCGTATTTGTATAGCTCACCTCAAACAAAGCTCATTGACGAGCAATTTTTTGAGTTCCGCGTAGACATCTTTTGCCTGTAAACGCCATGTAGCGAAAACCGAAGCGATGTACTGGTAATATTCGGCGCCATCCTCAGATCTAAAGGTACCTATGATCTTCCGCACGAGCACATGCTCCCTGATAACCTGCTCGCTGAGATTGTTTGTTGGCTCCATACCTGGATAAAGTAGGCATGTGTACCAATTTCCCAGACCGTTTCTGATATAAGTTACCTGCTTCTTCAGTTCCTTGAACTTGCTGAATTGCTCCGCTAACTCTGCCATTTCCATATCCCACACTTCTTTCTGCTGTTTCCGTTCTTCCATAGATGTCGACGGGTCTGTGCCGATGAACTCCTTTAAAGCCTTGAATTTTTCATGAATGGCCTCTGACAGCTCCTTACCGCCAGGTTGTTCAATGAACGCATCCACGTCTCTTATCAAGTGCGCCCAGCAGCGCTGTAAAACCGGGATGATATTATAGGCTCGCCAGCCATCGACAACGCCTGCACCGTTAATATTCCCACCGAAAATTTCACGCAAAACGTTCTGGCCCCTCGAAGGTCTGATCACTACCACCACTTCTCCATCTGGCGTCCTGAAAGTCCAGAGCCAATAGTTTTTACCGAGAACTCGTATCCCCGTCTCGTCCATATAATTCCATGTCGCAGCTCGAACTTTATCGATATTTGCAGAGTATGCAGTCTTACAAGCTTCTCCTACACGGAAAATTGCATCTTGAATGCCCTTAGGGGTGATGTCGAAGGAATTGAGATGGAAGGCGAAATCCTTGATTCTACGAAGAACGCCCCGCAGGCTAAATTTCAACAGTATTAGATATACAAGTAGATCTACGCCGAATCTGCCCTTTAGAGGGCATTTCTCGTCCTTTGCGATAAACACATGTCCACAGTCCTGGCACTTATATTTGTGACGATTGAACTGAATGACCTCGATCTTGGGCGGTGGAGGGAGTTCTTCGATAACCTGCTTTTCAACGCCACACTCCTCTAAATTGGCACTGCCGCAAAGGTCACATTGATCGGTAGTAACTTCCACCTCCCTGTCAGGCTCAGGTGTTGACCTGGTTGCCCCTCTATGCCCTTTTGGAGCACCACGCTTCTTTGATGAGTTCTTGGATTCTGAGTTCTTCTTATATCTTTGCGCGGAAGAAGGAGTATGAGGATTATCGTATTTGGCGAGTTTAGCTTTTAGCTCTTCAATTAGTTTTGCCTGCTCAGCAATTATTTTTGCTTTCGCTTCGTTATCCCCTTTCAACTCTGCTACTATTTTCTCTAGCCCCTTTATCTGGAGCTTCAAACTTTGATAATCGCTTTCTGTTACAGGCATCCCACTATTCCGGCCACCATCATCAAAAAAGTAATGTGGCCATGCCTATTTAAATATGTTTGTCTCCTGATGATAATATTGAGTAAATAGGCTATTTCCATTACCATCTAGGATATTAATATCGCGGGGAAAGTTATGCAGCCATACAAATACGATCTTTCTATATAAGTCTTTAGTTCCAAGAGGCTCTGCCGCCATTGTTACTTCCTTATTTATGGGTAACTATCCCGCTCGTTCTCGCTTCTTCCATTTCATACGCCTTCGATTCAAAACCCCGCGGGAAGCGATACTCATGAAAAACGATCTGTGCACCCCCAAAAAATTTGAGAGGATTAATAATAATCCTCTACTTCAAGATCCCACCCATATAGATTCGTCGCAACAATCTCAAAATAGTAGTCGTCAGCCCCTCTGTAGAGGTATTCCGTACCCTTATCGGTATCTTTGGAACAACTCCAGCATTTAACATCCTGGACGAGTTCACCCATAGGATACACAAATACAGAAAAGGAATGATACTCAGTACAGCTACCTACACGCCATTTCACGCGCCACACATCGCCCCGTATAGTAAAAGATGATGTCGTCTCATCTTCACGGCCCGAGAACATAATTACGGGATGCCAGGTCTTTGTTTCTAGTGTTGGTGTTGGTGTTGGCACTGGTGCGGTTTTCGCTTCTATTCTAACTATATCCCCTGTTGCCACATTAACATATACATCCAGCAACCTGTTTGAAGAAGACCACTGAACCAGCCAGGTGTTTTCACCCTTGTAACCTTTGAAATTATAGATGTGAACAGTTGTCATGTTTGTTGCATTCAAGAACTCAATAACTGCTGTAGATTCTATTGAAATGTCAATCGCATCGCGTGAACTTACATTATATCCGACGTCGTTACTAACTGCGCTTATTGTAATAAGAGCGGTTATCACCGTAACGATAGCTAAAATTGCTACGATTTGGGTTTTCATTTTTCTCTTGTCACCTCCTATTGTCATGTCTATTGGTAGGGCGGGGGAGCATAAATGCTTTTCGATAATTGTGCATTTCTTATCTAGCTGAGATACTAACGCCCATGTCTAGATTTACGACTTTTACGCCCATTGTTCCACGAGTTCCACCATCTTCTCAATTAAAATAACAGAGCTAATAGCGAGATTGGAATATGATATGTATCAACACAGAAACACAGTAATAAACGAGCAGCTCTTATGGATATTAAAAGATGATAGACCCGTTCTTGCCGCTACTATTGCTCATTGCATTTTCAATGCTTGGGGTACTGCTAGGCACGATAACAGGACTTGTTCCGGGATTTCATCCTAATAATGTCGCCTTTATGCTACTCGCTATTGCACCTATGCTATTAGCCGAGCTGCAGTTCTTAGCTGATTTTGGCATTTCTGCGACCATACTTGTTGTTTCGGTCATACTAGCAGCTTCCGTAGCGCATACTTTTTTGAGCTTTATTCCCGCAGCATTCATTGGTGCGCCCGAAGGCGACACGGCACTTTGTTTACTGCCTGCGCACCGTTTACTGCTGGAGGGGAGAGCATATGAATCGACTGTTCTTTCCGCAATAGGCAGTTTTGGTGCGGTTATATTCGCCTTTATTGCGCTTATACCATTTTATTTCGTCTTCATCGAATTGCAATTCTACGATAAAATTCAAGGCTATATGCTTTACATCCTAATAGGGATTTCCGCCTTGCTCATTCTCACCGAGAGCTTCAGTGAGCAGATGGAGACATACGAAGCCATCCTACTTTCTTCCTTTGTCTTTATCCTTTCAGGACTCTTCGGCTATGTCATACTGGATATGCCCGTAACATGCTCATTCCACTCGACACTACTTTTTCCTGCATTAACCGGCTTATTTGGACTCTCAGCCATATTATATTCGCTGTTTCATAAGCCCGAGATACCAGAGCAAATGATAGAGGAGCCCGAGCTAGAGAAAGGGGAAACAGTGAAATCAATTATATCCGGCTCAACTCTTGGCTCTTTTGTTAGCTTTCTGCCCGGTATCACATCTGCACACGCAACAGTGATGGCAATGCTTGTACGAAGGAATAGGGAGCCCGAGCAGGTGATCACGACATTAAGTAGTGTCAATACGGCGAATGTCATTTTCTGCTTGGCGACGCTATATCTGATTTTTCGCGCTAGAAGCGGCGCAACGATTGCTATAAGCCGCCTACTGCAAGTTCAAGCTTGGGAAAAGGTAATTCCGCCGTTATCATTGCTATATCTGCTAATAGCAGCGTTAATCGCAGCCGCATTATCGTTCTTCATTACGAAATACATGGGGAAGCAATTCGCGCTACTATTTACGAAACTGCCATATAGGAAGCTGCTAACAGGCATCATTTTCTTCCTTTTTGCGCTTGTATTCATCTTTACGGGCGCGTTAGGGTTGCTTACGCTTCTCGTAGCTACATGCATAGGTCTTGTCCCCATCCATTTTGGCATCCGACGTAGCAATTGCATGGGTGTAATACTTTTGCCAATAATCATAAGGTTGTGGCTGCTGTACTGATTTTTGTATATCAAGAAATAGGGGTAAGTATAAAGTATACGTATAATCAATATCAGATGATAAAAGCAATAATATTTGATCTGGATGGAGTCTTATTAGATTCTGTCGGACGAGATATGGCTATATCCGTTCGCATATTCAAAAAATTTGGGTATTCGATTACAAAAGCAGATGAACAATATATCATTGGATGGCATCCTACAGACCGTATAAGTCACTTCGCGAAGAAATTTGAGATCGCCGAAGAAGAGCAACGATTGATCCTAGAAGAGGAGAAGCAGCTTTATCGTGAACTCTGGGATTCTACTTCTAAACTGCTCCCTGGAGTGAAAGAGACTTTAGAGACGCTTAAGGAGAGAGGCATAACGCTCGCACTCGCAACTACGTCCACAAGCGATTCGGTAAGAAAATTCCTGCATAAATTCCGGCTTCTTGGATACTTCACACTAATATTAACTCGAGAGGATGTATCAGAGCGAAAACCAAATCCCGAAATATATATCAAGGCAGATGATGAACTTGGCTATAACCACGATGAAATAATAGTGGTAGAAGATACAGAAATAGGCGTGAGAGCAGCAAAATCAGCAGGATTAAACTGCGTGGCGGTTCCCAATCAATACACAAAGAAGCAGGATTTCTCGATGGCTGATTATGTCATCGAGTCAATTGCTGAGCTTTCTAAATTTATATGCTGAATCGGTCATTTTGAATTGAGCCATCTAATGGATCCCCCAGTAAATATAGTCAAGGCTTTAAATAATAGGACAATAATATGATCTTATGGAGTTGAAAGACATCAAGTTAGAAGAGTTAGAGAAAAGATATAAAAGTGAGAGGGACGGAAAAATAAAAGAGCTAGATTCAAGCATAGATAAGCCTTACACGATGAAAAACGGATATACAAGGGGCTGGCAAACAAAAGATGTGCAGGTATTGATCAAGTCGAAATTTGGGGTTTCATATGGATCGAGGCATGTTCGCAGGATTATTTCAAATTTGGGTTTTGTTCGCTTGGTTCCAAGACCAAGGCACAAGCGCAGAAATCAGAAGGATGTTGACGAGTTCAAAGAGCAGTTTAAAAAAAACGCGAAAGTTTTGGTAAAGACGTAGTGATTATCTGCATGGATGAGGCTCATTTTAGAATTGATGCGGACAGGCGTAAATGATGGGCTCGTAAAGGGACAACACCGATTGTCTACATGAATGGTTCGAAACAGGCAATAAATGTGGGTGGTGCTCTAACATGACATGGAAAGTTCCACTACCAAGAAATGAGTCATCTGACTAAAGAGGAAGTATTAAAATTTATAAAAAGGATGCATAAGCGTTATAAGAATGTGTTGTTCATTTTTGACAGAGCAACGTGGCACAAAAATAATCTTGTTTTAGGCTATTTCAAAGAGAACAAGGATACAATTGATTACATGTTCTTGCCAACAGGTGCTGCCGATATAGACCCCGTTGAAGAGTGCTGGCGCCAGACACGTGAAAAGAAAACTGCTTAATACTACCCATGATACTATAAAAGAACTACAAACTTCACTAAAATCCTTCTGGAATAAACAACCATTTACACTGGATCTGTACAATTATTTGTGTCTTTGACTATACTTATAATCTCTGTCTGTAACCTATCAGCATATGCTTGCTAATAGGCTATGACCCCCAGTATAGCCAAATGGTAATAACTGCTATACGCATGTAGTGTACTGAAACTAGGCCATTGTTATTCGTTTTCTCGTGTAAATCCGTGTAATCGGGTGGTTATAAAAAGGAGCTAAACAAATACTATTAGTCTATTGTTGCTCATCCCACAAACCGCTTCGTAATCTGCACGGCTGGTTTAACAACGCCAGCTCTTACAGCGACTCCCAGTCCTTCATTGTCCCTTATCAAATCAGCAATCGGCGGGCTCAGAGTATAATATGCATTGACAAATGCTTTCCCGCCGGGATTTGTCATCATATATTCGTCTCTAAAATCTCGCAGAACATCTATATCCGCATGTAATGGCGTGCCATAAGCTGCAGTTGCTATGAAACATGGTGATGTTACAGTCCATGTCCACGTCTGCATGTCGGTCCCATTTGCATTTGTTACAATCGCAGAAACGTTCCAGGTGCCAATGACCGCACTCGTATTCGTGTATGATGCTTTTGTTACACTGCAATTGGTCAGAACGATCGAGCCGTTTATCTGCCAACTAACATTTACTGGCTGATCGATTGTTATGTTAAATGCCCTTGTTGCACCTCGAGAATCGTTAACGGCTGATTCCGGTGCATAGGTCGTTATCTCTGGTTGTGCAAGAGCTACACAATTGCATGTGGAATTGCATATCCCGCCAGCACAGGAATCGCCTGGCGTCTTGCCGTCGCAAGCTGCATCTGCACCACAGAAGGTTGTGTTACAGATCCAGGTATCCGTACAAATACAGTCATAACATCGCTTCAGGGTCTTATTCGCTGTGTAGCCGCAGATAGTGCCATCTGCTTTGTTTTGCATATTCCCTGTATCTAGCCATCTCATGTTACCCGAATCCACCCAGCAATCGGTATTCCTATTTGAGTAATGGTAGACACAAGCGCCGCCCGAGCAATAGTAATCTCTATCTTCACAGCCATCTCCGTATGCATAACAGCCATCGAGTTCGCTACAGTTCTCAGAGACTATAATAGTATATGCGCAACTTCCACCTGAGCAATTATAATCGTCAAGTAGGGCTCATAGTCAACCTT
>QENH01000015.1 GCA_003336485.1 Candidatus Methanophagales archaeon | reverse complement strand
TTGATCACCGGGCAGTTTAAGAAGACAGGGTGGCTAAGAAAGGGCGGTGAAAAGGTGAATATGGGTCATTTGAGGCGCTACACAGAGTTAACATTTGATCTTTATCTCTCTTCTCTGGAAGATGAAAAGAATCCGCCGAAGATACAGTTAAATCAAACTAATGCTTCATATATTAAGGTTAATGTAACTGATGAATCAGGGATACAGAAGATTGTGGTGGCGTATACAGATAACAAGGGTAAATGGGGCAGTTTTGAAATTGTACCTGATGTGGTAGCATGCACATTAAAAGAAGAGATAGAGTTAGAAGCGGGAAAGGAATATTTCGTGCAGGTGGTGGACATTTATGGTAATGTGGTAGTCGATGATAATAAAGGGAGGTACTATGTATCAGCACAAAAATCCACGGATTTTTGTGCTGACAATGCAAAATGACAACAAAGGGTAATACGATCCGAAAAGATACAGCTGCGGGTGGGAGGACTTGGACGATGAGCCAAATTACAGAGAAATCAAAAATTATTGCAATTGTATGTTTTGCTCTTTTGGTATGGCTAGGGTGCGCTTCTGCTGCTACGCTCGTTGTCAACCAGACATCTCCAGCTAACACTTCCGGTGATTGCTATTATGGTACGATAAAGGAAGCAGTGGCTATGGCCAATGAGGGTGATACCATCGTTGTTTGCCCCGGGACCTATAAGGAAAACATAGAAGTAGAAAAAAACATAACGATTCGGTCCCTGGATGGACCCGATTCTACGATCGTTTTAGCAAATGATTCTAAGGACCATGCCTTTGAAGTGACTGCGAATTATGTGACGATAGACGGATTCACAGTGGAAGGTGCAACAGGCTGGTGGAAGAGCGGAATATACCTCTACTACGCAGATTACTGCAATTTCACAAACAACAATTGTTCTAATAACAGCTATGGCATCTACAGCTATGAATCAAACAACAACAGCATCTCAAACAACACATGCACAAATAACGATCGGGCCATATACCTCTCAAATTCGCTGAACAACAAATTAAAAGGCAATATCATGGTTAATAACGGAATAGTCATTGAGGGTGACTCTCTGAGCGATTACACACATGAAATATACGAATGCAACACCGTAAATGGGAAGCGGGTCTACTACCGGAAGGGTGTAGAAGGGGTAAGGATTCCGGATGACGCGGGTCAGAGCATTCTCGTCGGTTGCAAAAATGTGACTATCGAGAATCAGAACTTAAACAATGCAAGCGTAGGTATAGAAGTCGCGTTCTCTTCATTTATCACAATAACGAATAACAGTTGTAAAAACGACTGGAAGGGCATCCACCTCTTTTGTTCTAATAACAACAGCATATCCGATAACACCTGCTCAAATATCCATTATGGCATTCACACTTCCGGTTCAAACAACAACTGCATATCGAACAACATCTGCTCAAACAACGAGTATGGCATCCGCACCTTAGAATCAAGCAATAACAGCGTCTACAACAACATCTACTCAAATAACGATTATGGCATCTACCTCTCGAATTCCAACAACAACTCCATATCTAATAACAACTGCACAAACAATGGTGATGATGGCATCTACCTCTATGAATCAAACAACAATGGCATATCTAGCAACAACTGCTCAAACAACAAGGAGGATGGCATTGATTTATACTCGTCCTCTGACAACACTGTATTATATAACAATGCATCCGGCAACTTTCAATGTGGTATTGCTCTATCGGACACAAGCGATAGCAATACGATTAATGGAAACGTGGCAAATTCGAATGAGAATACAGGTATAAACATGGTGAACTCACATTATAACGCCATCTCGAATAACACGGTGAAATGGAATAAACAATATCATGGTATTAGCTTACTAAAATCATCGAATAATAATCGCATAATAAACAACACTGTTTCGTGCAATTCGCAATCTGGTATCGCACTGGTCAACTCAAACAATAACGCGATCCAAGGAAATACGGCAAATTCAAGTGAAAAATTTATCGGGATTTTATTAAAAATATCGAATAATAATATCGTGGCAAACAATATTGCGTCTAACAACAAGCAGATTGGAATAGCGCTATTTGAGTCACATGATAATACCGTTAAAGGTAACATCGCAAATTCGAATGAACAATTGGATGGAATTCAGTTACAGTATTCGGATAATAACACTATAACCGACAACAATGTATCCAACAACACGCAAAGAGGTATATTCTTAGACTCGTCAAATAATAATAGTATCAGAGGCAACACGGCGAATTCAAATAAACAATATCATGGAATTACCTGCTTAGAAAGTTCATCAAATAACATTATAATGCGCAATACTGCATCTAATAATATGGGTGGGGGCATCTTTTTTGACAACTGTTCCGGCAATAACATCATCAACGGCAACATAGCAAATTCGAATTATTATGGTATTGATTTAGAGTCGTCAAACAATATCATATTAAATAATGAGATGTCTCATAATTTGAATGGTTTGTTTCTTTCTATGAGCAATAACAATGCCATTTTTAGCAATATTATTTACTCGAACACAAAAGACGGTATATATTTACGCGGTCAAAGAAACATTGTTTTTAATAATATCATTAATTCAAATGGTTTTGGGATTAGCTTAGTTAGTGGAAACAATACAATAATGAATAATATCATAAGCTCAAATCGAGGGCGTGGCCTGGATTTGCTATACACAGGAGAGACTAAGATACTGAATAATTTTGTAGACTACAATATGGGTGAGGGGATTTATTCTATAAATTCGAGTTCAATAACCATTTCCGGTAATACTATTGACTCTAATTATGTCACAGGACTCGAAATAGATGCCACCTCTACTTTCTGTGAGATATATCATAATAATATCGTTAATAACGATATTGATGATTACTCTTCAAACAGTTGGTACAACGAATCATTAAAAGAGGGGAATTATTGGTCTGATTATGATGGTGCTGATGATGGTAGTGGCAGGGGCAAACATGCTATCGCAAGAGACGGTATTGGCGACACAAATATGCCTCACCCCAAAGAAGGTTACGATTATTATCCGTTCATTAACAGAGATGGCTGGCTAACTATGTCTGTCTGGCCCCAGTACCACGACTTTGGAATGATATATCAAGGAACAAAGATAAAAAATCTGACGTTCACCATCACAAATTATGGTAATTCTATTTTGAATGTCTCTTCGATGAAATACGATAATGCTACAATTAAAATTTTTGACATGGCGTTGCCATTGTCAATTGCAAAAGGTTCTTCTCGAAGCTTTAATGTATCTCTGGATACCGGTAATTTGGATGGTTTCATTCTCAAAAATATAGAGATAAGCACAAATGACCTTGAAAGACCACATAAAAACATCTCGATTTTCGGTTTTGTTCAAATCCCTACACATAACATAGAAATAACGGGTGTTGATTATCAATCCCGAGTAATAAAGGGCCAAATCAATCTGTTCAATGTCACAATTAACAATACCGGCAATTTCAGAGAAAAGAACGTCAGTATCGAATTTAAAGCAGGCAATAGGAGCCTGGGCAATGCAACAATCGAAAATATCGAATCACAAGAGTCCATGTCCGTAATCTTCAAATGGGACACCACCGATGTCGCACCAAAGACATATGACATACTGATGGAAGTGAAACTAAAGGATCAGATCTTAGTTGATAGTTTACACGTCCCGGTTAAGATTGATATGCCGTCCGCTGCACAGACCCTGATAGTAACAAACAAAGAAAAGCTTACTGATTGCTGGGGTGCAAAGAGAGCAGAGAAACTTGAGAACGAGCTTATCAAACTATCTTATCATGTCGGCGTTGCCGGCATTCCTATTTATGTAGAAGTGGATGAAGCGGTTGCGGGCGCATATAGATCATGGGATTTGAATTTACACGATCCAAAGAAGGCAAACGAAGTTGCAAAGCACATTAAGCGACTGATAGACGATAAACAGAAAGAATACACAGGTGTCAAATATATCGTCATTCTCGGCGATGATCGGATCGTCCCATATTACAGAATTCCTGACAATACGGACAAACCTTTTGGTCCTGAATCATGGTACACCGAAGATGATTATACTAAACTCAATACAGACAGCACTGTCGGCTCGGCACTCCACAATAACATGTTTCTAACTGATAATATTTATGTTGCAGATAAACCGATAAAATGGCAAACCGCTGAGGTGAATATACCAGAGCTGTTCATCCCAAGCATGCCAGTAAGCCGACTTGTTGAAACTCCAGGGGAGATATCCGCAACAATAGATGCATACTATCGTAAAGAATACGTTCGCCCCGATATGATATTCGTGACTGCACATGACTTCATGTGGGATTCTGCATCGTATTGCAGTTCAACGTTGGAAGAGAGCATGAAAACACGACCTGCAACTATAATAAGCAGAAATAAAACTGAGGTCACACGTGATTATTTCCAAAATGTCTCTGAATGGGTGTTGAACACCAGTAATGATATTGTCGTTATCTTTCAGCATGCCGAGCATGATCATTTCAGTGTTCCGAAACGTCAAGAAAGGGGGAGTCCAATATATCAGGGTATTACCGCACAAGACATCATATGCAATTCGACTGCGGACATGAACGGCTCTATCGTCTATTCTATGAGCTGTCATGCCGGTCTTAACGTGCCGCCAAACGCTTCCACGAATGATCTGGACCTAGTGCAAGCATTTGCACAAAAAGGTGTGGTGGCGTATATCGCACCCACAGGCTTTGGCATTGGGAGTCCCAGGACAAGAGCAGCTCATGAGCTCCTTCTCTCTTACTTCACGCGATACCTCTGCGAGGGCATGGATGCCGGTACAGCACTCATGCTGGCGAAACAAGAATACTGGGCGACTAATTACGACTTCAATTATTTTGACGAGCAGGTCATCGAAACCACAACGCTCTATGGCTTACCTATTGCCAGGGTAAACATACCACACTCTGCTACAGCAAGTAACGAGTATATGATATTGGTCAAAAGTAGTGCAGAAGAGCAACCGGATACCCTTGTTATCCGTCCGACATATAGTCTGGTGAGCACCCGAGATGGAGATTATTTTATTAGTTCAAGCGGAGAGCTTCTGTCCGATCCCAGAAAACCAATCCTGCCGAAGGAGATAAGGATATTCCATCCAACACCCACGAGAGTATTACGTGGTGCTGTTATGACCAGTGCGAAATACCGAATAGAAGCACCTTTTAAGCCGCTTATAGAATACTACCAAAAATCCGATCGGCCGACTGTAGAGCCCACAGACGAGCTGAGTAACTGGTTCCCGGCACGAATATTCAAGATAAATTCGATTTGCTATCCGGAGCGTCCTGCGGAATCGCGTCAATATCTGGTGATTGTGACGGGACAATACAGAGGTCGGGTATCCCGTAACGCAAAGGGTACGGAAAGAATGTATGATGAACTGTCTTTTGATTTATATTATGCTTCGCCGGGCGAGGAGACAAATCTTCCTGTGATTACTGATGTATCGTGCGCTAAGATCTGCGGTAACGTTTCTATAACGGTCAATGTCAGTGATGAATCGGAGATACAAAGGGTTCTGGTGACTTATACGGATAATAATGGGGCCTGGGGAGAATGGAGGAGTGAAGATTTAGAAGAAAAAGGAGAAGGTTTGTGGTGTTGTAGCATATCCGCCGAAGAAGAGATAGAGTTCTTCGTGCAAGCAGTGGATGTCTACGGAAATGTTGGTGTTGATGATAAAGGGGGGCGATATTATCCTAAGAAAGGAGAAGGACTTGGACGATGAGCCGGATTAATAGAAAGTTAAAAATTATTGCAATTACAGGTTTTGTTCTGCTGTTATGGATAGGCAGCACATCCGCAGCCACCATTGTTGTTAGCAAGACCTCTCCTGCATGCACTTCCGGTGATGACTATTACAGGTCAATCCAGGCTGCGGTGGATAATGCTGAAGAAGGCGATGAGATTGTTGTTTGTCCTGGGACATATAGAGAATATATAATAATTGATAAATCGGTGTGTATTCAATCTTATAGTGGAGCGCCGGACACAATTGTGGAACCCTATGATCCACTTCTTTCGGGTTTTCAAGTAATGTCAGATTATGTAACAATTAAGGGATTCACAATAAAATATGGGCCTTCTGGAATTACTCTTCACGGTGTAAATCATTGCAATATTTTAAATAATGCTGTTTCAGGTAGTACCCTTGGAGGTATCATTTTGAATTCATCATTTAATATCATCCTAACAAACAACAGTTTTTATAATAATAATGTGGGTATTTTTTGTTCTTTTTCATTCAATAATATTATAAAACATAATGTTATAAAATCAAACGATTTAATTGGTATTTCGTTGTTTTCTTCAAATGGACATAATCTCATAGAAGAGAACATCGTTTCAAATAATAGACATGGTGGCATTTCTTTATACTATAGTAGTAACAATACCATACGAAATAATACCGTAAATGCAAATGATTATGATGGGCTCAAGTTAGACTCCTCTAACCACAACTCTCTAAGCGATAATACCGCAAACTTAAATAGTGAAGCGGGAATTCGTTTATCTAACTCTAATCATAACACCATAGACGGCAATACCGCCAACTCAAATGGGGATTATGGGATTGAGGTTGTCACATCTAACTATAACATCATAAAAGAAAATACCATAACCTCAAATAGGGGTGGCTTTCATTTAGATAGAAATGATGAAGATTCCATGATAAATTGTACCGGGAGCAATAACAATCGTATAGAAAACAATGTCGTTTCAAATAATAGAAAAGGTTTTCTTTTGTCTTCTTCATGTAATAACACTCTAAAAAACAACATCGTCCCCAATAATATTGAAGGTATTGGTTTGTCTGTTTCATGTAATAACACTATAAGGAACAACGTCGTCTCAAGCAATCTCAAAGGTATCATATTAGAATATTCTAGCGATAACAATATTATAGAAAACAACATTGCCTCAAATAACTATGGTGTAGGTGAAAGTGGCATTCATATTGACGGTTCAGAAAAAAACATTATAAAAGACAACATTGTAAATTCAAATAATGGATATGGTATCCATTTCTTTTTAGCGCGTAATAATTGCCTCAATAATAACATTATTTCATCGAACAATTTTTTGGGTATTTATGGCCTTTTA
>QENH01000097.1:1375-7227 GCA_003336485.1 Candidatus Methanophagales archaeon | reverse complement strand
CGCCACTCTTAGCTTGTATTCGATTTTTTTCCAATTAATACAGCAGTATCCTGATCTTTAGCTCAGTAAAATACCTCAGGCGTCTGTTTTTTTCAAGCAGATAGAGCCCAACCGTATTCGCTGATGAACTCATTGCCCACTTTAAATGCTTCATTCAGTCTCGATAAATTCATCAACCGTTAAACCCGCAAGTTTGATAAGCTTTCTTAGTGTGCCCCTATTAAGTCCTTTAAGTCTTAGAACAGAAAGTGCAACCTCGGAGCCAAGTTTTACCATTATGGAAAAGTTTTGGATAAGGAACGCATTTGCCTTTGATGATGATTTTGAGAGGATATGATACATAGTGCTGTAAAACAAAAGACACAGTCTTGTAGAGTAGGAGGAAGCCTTTCAACCTCCGTCCTCTCATCGAACAGTACGTGCGGATTTCCCGTATACTGCTCTCCTTTGACGTTGCCCCATTGCAGGGAGTGAGATAAACCTTTTAGAAAAAGCTTAAAGTCAATTACGAATTACGAATGGTCAATTACGAATTAGTTGAGCTATTGATTCGTAATTCTTAATTGAATGTCGGTCACCAAACCGCCCATTCGTTCAAACTTTAGAAAAGTTTAATCAAAATGCTTCGCTTTCTCTTACTTCTTTGCTTGGCATAATTTCCCCTTCCTTGTCTAGCGTTGTTAGATCTGGGATTTTCGACATCCACCTATCCTGGCTCGTAGTCCATTATACCGGGTCGTTAATATGGTAACCAATCAACCTCGGGGTCTCTAACGGCCATGGGACTTAACGGCTTACCCTCCGGCCCAACAAAGCACCATTTAGTGCTTCGGGGAAGTATATTTTTCATGGAATATACCTTGCCACCCACGCACTGAAGTGCATGAGCATCCACTAATGGCATAAATCATCAGAATACGAATTTCAATCTTCATAATCTTCCATATCCTCTTCAATGTTTTCGTTGACATCATCTAAATCTCTAAATTCTTGAAAGTAAGAAAATGTAATGCTTTTCAACCAGGAATCTATACTTCTTGAAAATTTAGCTCTACTTTGCGGATTAGACGCATCAACAGAAATTTGTATGGATTTATTTTCATGATCATATTTTGCATAATCACTTAAAGCACCATCAGAAACTAGTTTACAAATGTTTTCCACTTTTTTTCTCAGATTGGACCTGGAGGATTGTGAAAATGAGGCATATAAATCACCAAGTAGTAGTTGGATCACTCCTTCTGAAGTCATTTCATCATCATCCGCAGCGATCTTCTTAAAAATTCCTGCAAGTTTTGGCTTTAGTTCTTCTTCGGTAGATTCTGGAACTGCTAATATACCATAGCTGGGTACGGGTAAAAGAAAACCGGTCCAATTGTTAAGTGAATCTAATAAACGTTCATCAGTTATACGTTCAATTACTGCTTGCCCTGGTTGGTAAACCTGGATTAGATTATAACCTTTGTATATTGTAGTAGGTAAAAGGTCGGTAACTAAAAAAGGGAAACCTCCGTTTTTACGATCAACATCGCTTGGAAACAGAGTTTTCAAATATTCGGTTAATGAGACGCTTTCATATTTTTTCATCTCCTGCCCTTTCTGGTTAGACATTGAAATATCCAATACACAAAAAAACTCATCAGAAAAACCAATAATGTCTGGCGTCAATTTTTCAACTGTTTTTGGTTCACAAAAAAACTCTTTATAACCCGCCTCAAAGAATGGTCCAACCTCACGTTGACTTTTATTAAATAAAAAAATAGACCTACGCCATAATTCTACACGTCTCTCACCTATATTTTCGTATGGACTAGTCAAATAACGGCACTCCTTCATAGTATATTTTTACATCAGAAGAAAGGTGACGTGCAGACAAGGTTCCAAATCGAGGTGCAACATTCATACAAGCATTTGATTGTGGAGTAATATATGCATAATTTTCACCTAGATCCAAGGTTAAAAAGTCTCCTGTATGAAGGTCAACACCGGAGTATCTTATAAAATCTTCTTGTGTTTCATACGGTTCGAGCCATAGCATCATTTTGCCAATTCCTGCAAATGATATATGTCCAAAATCACTATTAATGATTTTTTCTGAAAAAATCGCCTCAACAAATGAAGGTCTTTTAGAACGCTCTTTCTCCATTACCTCTAATTCTTTTAGATAAGCAGTTTTTACGTAACTTATCAATTCTACGAAATTCTCAAAATCATCACACGTATTTACAGTCATATGGCCATTATAGAAAAATTCATATAATTCTCCAGATATGTTCCTACCATCTGTTGACCTGTTTTTCCCAAATCGGATAGAAGATTTTGAAAAATTATCCTTCGCGGCATTTAACAGTTGCTTTTGCCTCTCTGAAAGATTTCGTCCGATCCAAAGTTTGGCAGAAAAATTTGATTTTGGTTCTTCCATAGTAAATGTGTCTTCAAATCTTATTCCAAATCCACGGTTTGTATACCTAAACTCGTTTTGGACTTTAAACATAAATGATTCTGGTGCCCACAGTTTATCCACCCCTCTTTTTCCAAGAAATACTGATCTTAGCATCTTGAGGGCTGTGTTTGTTTGTGAAAGACAAAAGATCTGCCATATTCGCTTATTGCTCGTATCGATCCAATAAGTTTCACCATTATGGTTAAGTGAATAAAGACTTTTATCTATACATTTTGCCTCCGATAATTCGAGAATATTTTTTACATGGCTTTCATTTACCTCTAACCAAAATACCTTGATTTGAGGGCGCTTCCACTGCCCAAAACGGGAATAGTATTCTCTGTTTTCCTCGCAAATAGCTTGAAGTAAGGCGAATAATTCCTTTCTACTCTTGATGGCGCTCATTAATTATCTCTTTATATCCTTTTAATAAAAACATATCCCCAAAGATAGATAGCATCCTTATCACCCGTACTTAGTCTCTTCTTTCTCACCATCTATCGCAAGATTAGTATCTCTTCACCCAGGTAAAGAGCCACTTCTTTGACATCCATAATGCATCACAAACAAAGGATGCGTAAATGGATATGTCATCAAAAGACTTTCCGATCTATTGACCCTTCATTTGTCAAATGAAATGGTGAACTATGTTTTAGATATGAGAATGGCACCGAGTATTATATTTCAGCAGCTTATGGGCACCCTATCCAGTCTTCTTCTTCCTCCTCTTTCTGTCTGGTCTTATTTTCACCACTTATTTCTATTACCTGTGCAACATGGAAATCACCAATGTAATCCTCCGAAATCTTTGTGTTATTTGTTCTCACACCTATATGTATGGAGCCATTGAGAGAAGATTCAAACTTCATCGTAGACACAGTCGCATTTGTATCATCTTCCATAGCGGTTGCATAGCTTATCTTCTTCTGTATTGCAGTACCTGCCTTTTTGTCCTTACTGCAAATGCTCTGCATCCACTTGGGAGAGAAGTTTACGACAAAGCCGTCAGAGAAGTTAAAGGAAGTCGGCCGGAATACTGCTTCTGTGCTCTTATCAAGGCGGCGTGAGTTAAAATCCAGATCAGAGGAATAGATACCACTTCCATGTTCGATAACGCGTATTTGCCGCTTGGATAGCTCCTTATCAAGCATCACAAAGCCTACGCCACTCACACTTTCTGGCATTTCTTTCAGTCTGCAATCGTATACGTTTAGCGTGCCATCCTCAGTTCTAACTTCTAAGACATAGACTATCGCATTGCCTACTTTTACCGTCGCTGTTTCCTTATTCGCAGCCATTATTATTTCGGCTGTGTGGCCATCGGCACATATGGTGATGGTCATGTCGTCAGAGGATTTGGTGATGGTTGCATTCTCAGCCCAATAAAATTTAATATCTGGCGTATCAACAAGGAATCGGATGAGTTTCTTGCTATCGTCTCCGGGAACCCTGTCCCACGCAAACAAATACATCCACTCTTCTCGTTCTGACCAAGACAGATTAAACTCGCCGATGTAATCTCCGGATGTGTTTGCGAACTTCGATTTTGTACCTATATGTGCAGCACCAAAGAAGGAAGATTCAAAGCCCATATAAACGCTGTTATTATCCACTTCGCTTACCGTATCATCCACTATATATGTGGCATCACTTATTTTCTTGTGTATTACAACGCCGGTCACATAGTTTTTACTACAGAGTTCATGCGTCCACAGAGAGAAGAAGTTTGTGATGAAGCCATCAGAGAAGCGAAAGGAAGTTGGCTTGTATTCGACTTCCGTGCGTTTCTCAAGGCGGATGCTCTTGTCCTTAGTGTGTGAGTTCAAGATCTCGTCGGATGAGTAAATCCCGCTACCATGCTCTGTAATCTCTAAGCTCGTCCCGGGCACGCCACCCACGGTTGTGAAAGCAGAGGCACTTAGAGGAGGTAGCTCTGCACATAATAGCGTAACAACATTCTCTATGCGGTATGACTCTTGCTTTGTGGATAGCTCTTTGTTAACCATTACAAAACCTTCTCCGGTTACGCTACCAGTCTCTGTAAAGGATATATTCCGCGACTCCGGGACACTTACGGTTATGTTTATTTCTCCGGGCGTATTCGCTGCGAGAGTAATAAACGTCCATTTATTGGTCGTTTTAGGATCAGGAGTAGGGAAAGCGGAAATGAACGTTACGCCCTTCGGATAATGTTCGGTTATTACAACATTATGTAGATCCGCCACGCCCGTGTTACGATATTTTATCGTGTAATTCACTTTCCCACCTGGCGATACGGTACCTAGCGAGCATGATTTAGCTATTGATACGCCCATCACAGTGACCGTTGCGGTATCAGAGTCGTGAACATCGGCACCATAGGGCGGAGTTCCTGTTGCGGTAACGTTATTTATCAATGTTCCCAAAGCACCTTCGTCTATGTGGGCAATAAGAGTGATTGTAGTTGAGTCACCAGGATCCAATGAAGATACATTAGTCCAGGTTACTTCCTTCCCGACTACGCTACTTGGTGCTGGTGAAGTCCCTGCTGCTACATAGCTCATGCCGGCGGGCAATGTATCCACAACACGCACCGGATTTAATGTACAGTTACCGGTATTCGTAACGTTTATGCTGAATTCCACGTCTGTGCCTACTGTACCCCCAGCAGAAGAGGCAATCTTATTGACTTCCAAGTCTGGCTGCCCTCCTGTTCTGCATGTAAATGCCACATACGGCCAGTTATATTGGCCACTACCATGCACTGAATCGTTCGCATAGACGCCCCACGTGCCTACAGAGGACCATGAAAAGGTACATGTGCCTTGCGCACCCGTAGTTCCTACAAGTGTTCCTGTTTCTGGGCCCCAGGGACCCATAGCACCAACATAAACTCTTGCGCCGCTCAGGACGTGAGTTCCTATTAGGTCCTTCCAAGTAACCGTTGCGGTTAGTGTCTCACCAACCACTATTTCCGTTTCGTCAAGCACCGAGAGCACCTTATAGTAATGCAGATTGTAGTTATACCAGTGCACCCGGTCACCATCAGCAATTGGTTTCTGAGCTCCTCCTTCTTGCGGTGTCTCTTCGTTGACTGCATACATCCAATTGTTAATATCCTCCGGGTTGTCGCCGATCAGAACCACGTATTCGCCAAATGCTCCTATTGCTATCTTGACGTTAATACCATTATTCTGACAATAGATCACAAGAGCACCCATTGCTGTCTCGTTGTCTATGGTGATCCCATCTTCTGTTACTGTACCCGGGTAAATCGAGTATCCCGAGACAGCAAAGATAGTCCCCGCGATACCATCCGCCCGTATGTCTACCCCCGTAGTTGACGGGCATGTTATGATGTTCACCGCGCAGTTGTTCGTCTCGTCACTTTCGTTAACTACGTTATTGTTATCCGCACACGCAGTGACAT
>QENH01000097.1:0-1206 GCA_003336485.1 Candidatus Methanophagales archaeon | reverse complement strand
CAGCTTTGAGTTTCCTTAAGCACGCCGTCCACATACTTGCAAGTTGTGCTTTCATTTGCTCTAGCTATTCCGATATTCGTGACTGTATAGTTTACCGTGAAGGTGCTATCACTAAAGGTCACTGTCTTATTGATCACTAAGTCAGGCATCCCTTCTGTTCTACATGTGAAGGTCACGAAAGGCATATTGTATCGACCACTGCCATGAACAGGATCAACGGCATAGACGCCCCATTCGCCCGGATCAGACCATGAGAAGGTACATGTACCATCAGCACCGGTGGTTCCCACGTGTGTTCCCGTTTCTGGTCCCCAAGGACGCAAAGCACCAACATAAACGCTTGCACCACCCAGGGGGTGTGTCCCGGACATGTTCTTCCAAGTAACCGTAGCGGTTAGGTTCCCACCAACTAATAGTTCCGTTTTATCAAGTGACGTGAGCACAGCATAGTAATTCAGCTTGTAGTTGTACCAGTGCACCCGGTCGCCATAAGCAATTGGTTTCTGAGCTCCTCCTACTGGCGGGGCCTCCTCATTGACAGCATACATCCAATTATTATTGTCCGCAGGGTCGTTGCCGATTTGAACTAAATATTCGCCCAAATCGGTCATGATTATCTTGACGTCGATCCCGTTATTTTGACAAAAGATCACAAGAGCGCCCATCGCGGTCTCATTGTTTATGGTGTACCAGTCCTCTGTTACGGTACCCGGACAAATCGAGTATCCTGATACATCAAAGATAGTACCTGCGATACCATCCGCTCGGATACCCACTTTGGTGGCGGGGCATTCTATAATGTTCAGCACGCAGTTGTTCGTCTCGTCGCTTTCGTTGATCACGTTATCACAATCTGCACACACAGAGACATTGTAGGTTGAACCACATGGGCACGGTTCAGGCTCAAATGCACCTTTGTGGCTCTCTCCCGGGTCCAACGTGGGACAGATCTGGCTCTCTTTGTGTTCTTTGTCTATATACTTACAGATCGTGCTCGCATTTGCTCGCACTGTACCGATATTGGAGACGGTGTAATTTATCGTGAATGAGTTATTACGAAAGCTAACCGAGTTATTGATCATTAAGTCTGGCTTCTCTACCGTTATACAAGTATAGGTACCGTTGATCCATTCCTGCGTTACCTGGTCACCGTCTTCGTTATTAGCTTCGTAATTATGATGGGTCAGGTTACAGGAACAGGATGCG
>QENH01000098.1 GCA_003336485.1 Candidatus Methanophagales archaeon | reverse complement strand
ATGATCTCGATGGCCGCTCTATAAAATTTACCGTGTGAATTCGTGGTCAAGTTTAGGTTGGCCATGAAATCAGAATAGCCGAAAGTCATGTTAAAACCAGAAAAGAAGAAAATCGTCTCGACAAAGTTTTCAAACGGAGCAAGGACTGAACAGATTTCTTTTTGGTCACTATATTTTTCCGCAGCGTGTCCTTTGTTTCTTTGTCAAACGTTTTCTAAGTGATTCTATGCTTGAGATTTGTGATTTATCCACCACTTATTGATCCGGTGCACTTAACCCACTCTCAAATCTTCTATCCTCATCATTTTACCGACTTGCATATGCGCTATCCTATCACAGGCATCATAAGCGAAATCAACGTCATAAGAGACATTTAAGAAGGTTTAGGAATGGCTTCTTATTTCAATTCAGTTTTAATGATCTCGTAGAAATTGTCTTTTGCAGTCCGTTCAATCCAGGGATAATGCCCGCAATTTTTTAATATGATGAATCGAAAGTCCTTAAGAATTTTGGATAATGGCTCTTCAATTCCTTCTGGAGGTGATGAATCATAATCGCCATGAATCGCAACCACAGGACATTGTATTTTTTTACCTTGTTCCAGAAGTTTACCTCTTTCTCTTAAATCCTCTGCTTCTTGCCACACACAATGATAGATCCCGTATTGAGCATCTAGTTCGTCATTGTCGAATGGAATGGGGTCAAATGAGTCTGCTTGGGCCATTAACTTCCCGAATTGTGCCATGACTTCATCCTTATTTTCAAGATGAGAGTCATTTAAAGCGTGTTTCAACGAATGGACATTTAACTTATCTGCGTCATTAAGGCGATTTAATCGAGTTGCCATTATTGTTAACGCATATTTCTTCTCGAACACGCCACTTCCAATGAGTATGAGCTTCTTTACATATGAAGGGTACCGAGCAGCAAAAAGAAAGCTTAGCCATGCACCCCACGAATGTCCAATCAATGTGATAGGCAAGTCCGCATGCTTTTTTAAGCTAGTATGTAATTCCTGGAGTTGCCCCTCCAGAGATGTAGACGTTTGTAACGGCTCTAAAATGCCACAGACAAGCGCTAATTCCTTTGCGACTGGCGCCATGTCCCCGGAAGCACCAGGACCACCGTGAATAACAGCTACGGAAAAGGGTCCAATTCCATATTCCCTTATGTTTTTCATATCATATTCAGATGCGCGAAAAAATAACGATCCACATCGCCTTAGCGGTGCAGGATCCCAGCCTTTTTTATACTTTCTTTGTATGGTCCAATTGCCCGTAACGGACATTCGTGTGTCGCGCCTTCTGCGGCTTATGGGATTGACAACCAATCCCAATTCCAGTGAGTACAATTGGGTCCGAAACGTCTCTCACATATCGCTGTGTAGTTATCGCGGCATGGAGCACAACCCATGCAATTCTCCGTCCAACAGTACCTTACGCTGATAGATCCACACACCTCATTATTTTGATTCTGGCAGTGATCCGTCGTGCAGCTCATTGAATCTTCAGAACAGCTTCCCCCTATTCATTATCTCGTTCGGATCCAAAACACGGAGGAACTTCTTCCAGACTTCGGCAAGATACCCTATTCTTTCCGCTGTTGGCTCTATTATACCTGCATATGGTCTGAACCAGCCATAGATACCTAGCTCAAGCAGCCGGTGAAATTGCTTCTCGTTATAATTCCTCAACTTCTCACCGAATCCCGAGTCACTACCGTCGTAAAAGACATCAAGCTCGAAATAGCAGAGCTGCCCGTGGAAACTGTATATCGGGTCAATATAGAAATGAATGTGGTCCTTGGGTATCCCAACTTCCAACGCCGTCTTCTCATGCACTTCATAATACTTCGCAGCCTGCGTCAAAGGCCCATACAGCCCGATACAGTGATAATTCCCCTTACCCGGCAAGCCGAACACCATACAGCTCTTCTCCGCACCTCCCAGACTCTCATCCTCGAATGTTTGCGCGAACTCGGCTGGTAATTCCAGTATCTGCCCCCCTGATTCGTGCATATACTTACGTACCAGCTTATCTTTCGCATCGAATATACCGTCCACGCCTTCTACCAGCACGCAAACAACGAACTTCGGCAGCTTATCGTATGCGTAATCAAAAGTGCCAAATATGCCTTCTAACCAGCTCTGATTGTCCACTAACCGGATACTTGCCGCTAATTCATCGTGCATCAAATTGTAAATGAACTCTGTCGGCGTGCCCACATCGTCAAAACCAATGAAGTACTCTTTCCTGTTGTCATACAACCGGTAAAGTTTCGCTGTTAATTCTGTCACCACACCACACGTACCAGGGTGTGCGCCGAACATACCTGCAAAGTCCGGTCCCACACCGTATCGGAAATAAGGCATCTCAGAAAGCGCACGTGAGCCGGTTTTTAATGTCTCGCCGTTCGGTAGTATCATCTCATACGAGATCGTATGGTCATGACCGTCCGTAGCTGAAGTTTGGTATATTCCTCGCAGGTAATAATTTACCAGTACACTCACGGTAAGGGGCGCATCAGGAAATGCCGGTCGCAACTTGTGCTTTCGCGTCTGTTCCAGTAACATACCAAAAGTCACCCCTGGCTCTACGGTCGCAGTCTTCATCTCGGGATTTATCTCTACGATCCGGTTCATCCGGGACAGGTCTAATAATATGCTGCCGTCATGAACCGGGATAGTCAAGCCACGCACGTTTATTCCCGTACTATACGGAATCACGGGTATTTTATGCGTATTTGCAAGCATCAAAACCGATCGCACTTCTTCTTTCGTACCTGGTCGCACGACACAAGCGGGATTTTTCGCGGGTACAAAGTGCCAATGCTGATCTCTCGAATAGGATGTGCATATAGCACGGTCGTCAGTCGCATTCTTTTCTCCTACTATCGCTTGCAGTTCCTTTACTAACGTTGAAAATGTTTCAGTCATCTTAATCACCCCTCTAAACACCTATTTACAAGTTCCACAACATCATACACTTCCAGTTCTTCATTCTCCGCAGCTTCCTTTAAATTGCGTTTACAGAACGGGCATGCACTCACAAGTGCATCGGCACCCGCTTCTTTCGCCTCTTTCAGCCGTTCTGTAGCACTCCATAATGCGAAGTCATCAAATGCCGACTTCACGCCGCCACCGGAGCCACAGCACCATGCTTGCTCCTTTTCGCGTTTCATCGTTTTTATATCTGCTACTTCGCTTAACACCACTCTTGGCTCTTCATATATACCCAAATCGCGGCCTAAATGGCATGGATCGTGATAAGCTGCTTTCAGATCTTCCTTCTTCAGGTTTATATTCCCCAACCGTGTTAAAAACTGCGTGGAATGTACCAGTTCGACACCCATATCAGGATAATCCTTCTCGAACGTCTTCATACAACCGGGACATGTAAAAACAACTGTCTTTGCGCCACTATTTCTTATCTCCTCGACGTTGTGTGCCACAAGTTCCTTTGCCGCTTCTACCTGCCCTGTTCTGAATAATACCGAGCCACAGCACCATTCTTCGCCCATCACCTGATATTTCAGCCCCAATTTATCGAAGATTTCAAGCATAGCATCTGCAATCTCCGGCACTCTATATCTGGCAGTACAGCCGATGTAATAGATGACATCTGCATTTTGGTCGGTTGTCTCCACTTTGTATTCATACTTCTCGCCATATGCATTCTTGGTCTCTTTTATGAGTTCCGCAATAGATTTATGTACATCGAGACTCCAACCTCTACTTGCCAGCTCGTGCCGCATCTCTTCAAACAGTTCCGGTGCTCCCAGTTCCACATTTGTTATCTGCTTACACTTCTCGTAACATGCGCCGCACACGGTACAGGCATAGACAGAATTCAATAGCCCCTTTGAAGGTTCTGTTATCTCGCCTTCTAATATCGCTCTAAAAATCTCCATCTTACCAGGTGCGTAAAACGCTTGATAGCCATAATATTGCCCGCTGGGACATAAGGGTAACCATTTTGCGTTCGGATGGAAGCTCGCAATGCTACACAGCTTGCATTTTACACAATGGTGAATTGCACTCAGTATTTCTTCTTCCCTTTCCTGTTCCATATCGTTAATCACACCTTGCTACTAGCGTTTGTTCTCATTTTAGAAGGTGGTTTCGATTTTTAATCGTTACCCATACCTTCTGCGATCTCTTTTAGCAGACTCGAAAAATCTTTAAGACTCTCTCCTGCTTCTATCTGTTCCTCTGGTTCCATATCATCCGGGTCTTTTTCCATTGCCGAAGTGAGCATCCCCCATTTCTGTGCCAGTGCATTTGCTTTATCTATCAATTCCGGATTGTTCTCTATTACGGAAATCAGCCCACGATCGTCAGCGCGAAAAAGCTTTCTCATTAGTTTATCTATATTCTTCATCTCTTTCTCTCTCTTCGCTAGCTCTCCCGTCATCACGAGTAGGTCACCAATGCCATCTAAGCCTGACGAAATCTCATATAACTCAGCTTTAGTGAGTTTCGGCTTCCTTCTTTTTTTTGTCCTCATTTTCACCACAATTACTGCTATTCCATACAGATTCGCGTTTTTAGTTGATGTATAGCCTCACTCAGCAACCGCCTGCCTCAGCTTGCTCACCAACTCGGCCCTCACACTATCATTTCGGTTGCCACCGCAAACCATGCCCCGAACACCAAGTATATCTGCATTTACCCGCTTTATCGCCGGGATATCATCAAATGTGAGCGAGCCTGCAATAGCAGTCTCCAGTCCAAGTGCCTTTGAATCAGAAAAGAACGTCTTAAGCTCTTCTTCGCTTAGGAACTCAAATGTTGACCGGCCATCCTTTACGCCCGTGTCCACCATTGCCACATCTATCGCCACTTCTTTTCCTATCTCCGCAATCTCAAAAGGAGAAACGGAATCTATGCGTGTGTAGTCAGAATAGAAAGCCGCGACAATTTTCTTGTCCGTGTCATAACCCTTTACCGCTTTAACAACACCACTAAGCAAATCTATCGCTTCATGCTTCGTTTTTACGCGGTATAAGCCCACCTTTATGTAATCTGCACCGACAGAAGCAGCACCTAAAGCAGCCAAAGAGGCGGTCCCAGGCTTATAATCAAAATCGCCTATTGCCGCGCTCAATTCCACACCATTTCCTTTCTCTTCTTCTATCAATCCCCTTATGGCCGATATAACCCAGGGGAAATTAGCGCCTAAAGAACCCTCTTTTGGATTCTTCACATCTACTATATCTGCACTTCCACGAATCACGGCCTTCGCTTCTTCCTCATCTTTCGGACTAACCAATAATTTCATCTTACTGCTCCCTCTTTTTTCTCCTTACTTCTTAAATATCTATCTTTTATCGCTTTAATACCCTTACTCCTTTTTCGTTGCCTACATGCACCTCAGCAGCATTTGTAAATATCCCATGCTCGAGTGAGCCGACAACAGAAGAGAGAGCTTTGCTCATTTCTTCTGGATTCTGTATAACGCCAAAATCAGCATCTATTACTAGATTACCGTGCTCCGTCACGGAATACCCGCCCCTGGTTCCTTCACTCCGTAAAGCAGGTTTGCCACCAAGCTTTTTCACTTGTTTCTCCACTATTTTCACGGCGTATGGTAAAACTTCTAAAGGAACAGGTTTAGTCAACTGCTCCATTATTTTCTCTTCTTCAACACAGATAACAAGCTTCTTTGCGGCGTAAGATACTATCTTCTCTCGCGTATGCGAGCCCCATCCGCCTTTAATCAAATTGAGTCCCGAATCCACCTGGTCTGCACCATCAATGCAGATGTCCAAAGAGGGATGTTCAGAAAGAGTAGTAATGGTAATCCCGCATTCTATTGCCGTCATTTCTGTTCTAAGTGATGTGGGTACGCCAAGAATCTCGAACTTCTCGGTCTTTATTCGATTGCCTATCTCCCTTATCACAATTTCTGCCGTAGAACCTGTGCCAAGACCCACCACCATACCATCAGAAATCAAAGAAGACGCTGATTCCGCTGCTTTCTCCTTCTCCCTTCCCTTATTATCGCCTTTCATGATAGTTTACAATTCTGGAGTACGTCCTCATTAAATAAGAACTTTTCTATTTTTTCCTTTCTCGTACTAGCTAGCTAGCTAGCTAATCGAAAACATAAATATTATTATTTATTGTATGGACCGTAATTTGTCTATTACAGAAGTAACTTATTTAATGCAAGAAAGCAGTGAGGAATGGACCGAGAAATACAGACCAAAGAAGTTAAGCGAAGTTGTGGGTAACGAGAAAGCAATAGAAGATCTGAAATCATGGGCTGATGGGGTCGCTAAGTCAAAGAAAGCGGTTATACTTCACGGACCGCCGGGCTGTGGCAAGACATCCGCTGCGTATGCACTCGCTTCTGAGCGCGACTGGGAGGTTATAGAGCTTAACGCATCGGACCAGAGAAATGCAGGAGTGATAAGAAGTATCGTTGGACCCGCTACTACAAGCAATACGTTTAGCAAGGCGACGAGACTAATCATTTTGGACGAGGCGGACAACATTCATGGCAACGAAGATAGAGGTGGAACGAAAGCGATAACGGAGATCGTGAAACGGAGCACACAGCCAATAATTCTCATTGCTAATGATAAACTCGGGATGGGAAAAACGCTGTTACGTAACTGCAAGCTAATAACCTTTCAGAGGATAAAGCAGGGTACTGTTTTCCGTGTGCTAAATGAGATAAGCAATGCAGAAGGGCTGGATATAGATGATGATGTACTACTTATTATGGCCAAAAACGCCAATGGCGATTTGAGATCGGCAATAAACGACTTGCTGGCTATTTCTATGTCTGAAATGAAGGTGGAAGCGGGGAGCATAGCGACAGGTGGACGAGATGTAGATGAGGACCTCTTTGCCGTATTGAAGAAGATTTTCGGTGGATCCGACCTGCAAGAAGCCTTGACTTCGCTTTACGGGCTTGACAAGACGCCAGAGGAGAGCATACAATGGATACACAAAAATTTTTCGTTTCAATATAACGACAAAAGCTTTCTACAGGGTTTGCAGTACCTGAGCAGGGCGGACATGTTCTTAGGGCGCGCGAGACGCCGCGAGAATTTTAAGTTCTGGCGATATACGTCCAGTTTAATGGTTTGCGGCGTGCTTGCTGCAAAAGAGATGCAGACGGAGAAAAGAGTGCCACGATATTTCCGCTCGCCATGGCAGCGAGAGCAACGGACTTGCGAAAGTATCAAATCCATGCCGGTAAACGAGGATATAACAAAGAAAATAGCGGAATATTGTAAAGTGTCTGTGAGCTATGCACGATTCTTTGTCGTCCCGTTTTTGACCATTCTTTTCCATGACGATAAGAAGGCGACGGATATTACAACATCGTTGCGGCTGGAAGAGCCACAAATAGCATCTTTAATTGGTGGTACTGATAATAAGGAAAAAGCGAAGAGGATATATCAGGGTGCGTTTGCGATACCAGCGAAAAAGAGAAGTGTGGCTAAAGTAGAAGTTGAAGAAGTGCCAATAAAAACGACGGTAGTTGAGACCGTCGAAGTGGCGGGAGAA
>QENH01000014.1 GCA_003336485.1 Candidatus Methanophagales archaeon | reverse complement strand
TATGATATTTCTTATTCACAAACTTACCTCCCTTTCACTCCATTCGATGAACATTCCAAGCGTGTTCTCAGATCTCATTTTCTTGATATATTTTTAATGGACAAATTTAGAAGAAGTCAAAAAAGAAAGATGGCTATGTTAAGCGAAAAGGTTAAGCACCAAGTTAAAGAGACACTAAAAGATTTGAAGGATACAGTGAAATTGGTCGTGTTCACGCAGGAATTTGAATGCCCAAGCTGTGGCGACAACAGGGTGCTGATGGAGGAGCTATCTTCAATCTCTGATAAAGTAAGTGTAGAGGTCTTGGATTTTGTTAGATGGAGATAAGACGAAGGCGGATTATTACAAGGTGGAGAAGATACCGGCCACGATAGTCGAAGGCGAGGTCGATTACGGATTAAGATTTTATGGGATACCCGGGGGATACGAATTTGCATCGCTCATTCATGCACTAAAAATAGTTTCTTCTGAGAGTTCTGCTCTTTCGACCGAAACGAATTTTGAGAGCAGCTAAAAACATTATCCAAACCCGTCCACATCCAGGTATTCATCACCCTTACCTGCCCTTATTGTCCAATGGCAGTTCAACTAGCGCATGAGATGGCAATGGAAAGCACGCTAATCACATCCGACATGGTAGAAGCGGCGGAATTCCCGCATTTAGCACATAAATATAACGTCGCTGCCGTACCAAAGACCGTAATGAATGAGACGACAGAATTTGAAGGTGCTTTGCCCGAACAGGAATTGATGCGTAAATTTGAGGAGCAGCTCAGGCAGTTCCCCATTCCTTTATTGATCGGCGACGAGGTCGCAAAGCTCAGTGAGGCTGATAACTTTTTCGCGGTACAGACATCTAAGGGTAAGAGATTCAGGAGCAAAGCGGTAATTATTGCATCCGGTAGACGTGCGAGGTCTCTGGATGTGCCGGGAGAGAAGGATTTGATCGGCAGAGGCGTAAGTTATTGTGCTACTTGTGACGCACCTCTGTTCGATGGAATGGATGTAGCGGTAATCGGTAGTGGTAATCCGGCTATTACAGCAGTAAACGACCTTACGAAATATGCGCGAAAAATTCGCAAAGGATGTGGTGAAACTTAACGAATTGAAAGAAAAGTTTTGGCAAAAGAGAGATAAAAATAAAAAATGGGGGGGTGGGGTATAAGACTTATGAGAGCTATACCTTTTTTGGCGTTATCAATCAACTCACTCTTTATTTACGAAACGTTCGTAAGTTTCTGGATTCAATCTCCCCCAGCGTATAGAAACTCAGATCTCACAAATTTTTCGTAGTTTTCCGGACTCATTCCCCCGCACATAGGGCACCAATAGACCTCTGAATTTTCTACATCATTCCCACTACTATCTAGTGTCTTAAATACATAACCCGGGTGCCTCTCCTCGCATTTGTCACAAAGCTTTTCATCCACTCTGGCGATTATCTCGAAAAGGCCAACCTTCTTTCTATACTCCAGAGGTTTATCAGAGATTTTCTCCCAATCAGACGGGAACTTCCCGTATTCTTCATCCATCTTACTTTTTACCTCAATTAAACTTTGGTTTGAAGATACATATAAAGGTATAGCATTAATAAATTCTACGTGAGTTTGTGGTACAGAAACAAAAAAACTTATATATCCATATAAGGCGTTATATCGCAGCCCGTACAGGTAAGGCACATCGTCTGCGAGACATCTACACGAAGCCCATACTTATCTATTATTTCTCGTGTCATCAGTGCGAGTTTAAGCAACCGCTCAGCACGGGGTCTTGTTGCGGCTTCAAGCTCGTCTTTGCGTAAGGGTTGTATGGTTATTGGACGTAGAACGGGTATCACACTCATCTTTGCTAAATGCTCAACTCCTTCGCGCACGCATTCGTCCGTCTCACCGAGTCCAATGATAAAGTTCGTGGATACCCTATTCTTGCCAAATACCGGTACTGCGTCCCGTAACGAGTCTAATATAAAATCGAGCGAAAGCCCCTTACAGACCTTATCAAATATATCTCGATTCATGGTTTCTACATTGTATTTGAGCTCATCAGCACCTGCTTCTTTCAATAGTTTTGTGGAGTTTCTGGTAGGATATGCCGCGACGCCAATGGGGACGTTGTATCTTTTCAGTGCTCTTATCACTGCAACTAAACGTTCAATCTCGTCTTCCGGTGATTCTGCCACGCCAGACGTAATTGCGATTGCTTTCATCAGCCCGGTCCTCTTTGCTTTCTCAACGATATTGACGACCTCATCCAGCGTCTTGATCCCACCTTGCAACTTTGGAACCGAGCAGAATTTACAGTCATAGATACAGCGTTCACTCAGTGTGATGTAGGCTTGCTCCGGACAATGCGCGAGTACTGGCTCAATTTCACCTCTTACCCACTCTTTATCGTCTTTAAGGATTATAAAATCGTTCTTTTCCTTTATCATCGCAAGTGGCGAGTTTTTGTTGATCTCTAAACGTACTCGATGGCCACCGGAGGTAAAGAATATTGATTTTTGGCCTGTGCCGGGACCTGCGGCTGATGTGGACGTTCCGGTCAGTAGTGATGCATCTACATCCACGCTTCCTGTTGCGAGTAGTTCGGCTTTTAGATTCGCGTTTAGTTTGGGCATTTTACACACTTCTACGCCAACAAAGCCACTTCTTGGCTATATGCTTCTCTCATCTCCTATATACCCTACTTCTTTGATCTACTCTGAAAACCAAGACCACTTCATCTTCTCGAATGATTTTATAAAGGACTCTGAAGTCTCCAACTCTGATCCTGTAAACATCCCTTTCACCTTTCAATTTTTTAGCATCCTGAGGATACGGATTCTCTCCAAGTTCTTCTATTCTTTTAAAAATTCTCGTACTATCTGATTTCTCTGATTTTGACAGAAATTTTAGGGTTTTTGTCCCAAATTCTATTCTCATAACTTAAGAATCCTTCTGGCGTCTTCTAAAGGAATTGTTTTACCTGTTGTATACTCCCTCATGGCTTCATCTAAATCTGATTTCTCCTCTTTATTTAATACCAGCATGTATTCTGATAATATTTCTTCTATATTCCTTGTCCTTTCGTTTAATTCAGCGAAATCATGTTTTAACAGAAGCAATTCTTCTAATTTTTTATTTATATCGCTTAACATTTGATGCTTTTCATCGTGCATGTTTTTTTACTACCTTATTCTTAATAGTTTCTTTTCATATAAAAATAAAAAACGTCCACTCTGCAACTTTGGAACCGAATAAAATGTACAATCATAGATACAATGTTAACTCCGTGTGATGTAAGCTTGTTCCGGACAGTGCGCGAGTACTGGCTCAATTTCGCCTCTTACCAACTCTTTATCGTCTTTAAGGATTATAAAATCGTTGTTTTCCTTTATCATCGCGAGTTGCGAGTTTTTGTTGATCTCTAAGCGTACTCGATGGCCACCGGATGTAAAGAATATTGATTTTTGTCCTGTGCCGGGACCTGCGGCTGATGTGGATGTTCCTGCAAGCAGTGATGCATCCACATCCACGCTTCCTGTTGCGAGTAGTTCTGCTTTTAGCTTCGCGTTTAGGTCAGTCATTGTATGTGTTTAGCATGATATAAGCTCACATATATATAACTATTATGAAACTCCGAGATAGCACCATATTGCAAGCTTTATATAGGCTCTGTCATTTATTATGTTTGGGTATGTGACAAGAAATAGTAATGGAAACGCAAGATTATGATAGAAATTCCTTTTTGGTTGGTTTTATCTTTGCTTGCAGTTCTATTTTGGGGGATAGGCGAAAATTTCACAAAAAAAGCTACCGGTGTTTTAAGAGCGCCTACAATGCTTTTGTTCT
Source organism: Candidatus Methanophagales archaeon (assembly GCA_003336485.1). Lineage (GTDB taxonomy): Archaea > Halobacteriota > Syntropharchaeia > Alkanophagales > Methanospirareceae > Methanophaga. The sequence goes on along the minus strand of QENH01000014.1, from coordinate 3,742 downwards.
ATGCTTGGGCTGCGTTAGTTGTATGGGGTGGCTATTGGTATTTAATGGGACATCCTTTAATGCCTTTAACTTCCATAGCAACAATTGCAGGAGTATTTGCCTCAATATTCTTTGCAATTGGTATGATCTTTTATTATGTTGCTTTAGACATAAAATTTAGCAAAATATCGATTGTTAGCCCAATTACCGGTGCAGTTCCTATCCTTACCGTTTTGCTTGCTGTTATTTTTTTAAACGAAAAAATTCATATTTTAGCAGCGTTTGGAATTGCTTCTGTTATTTTTGGTACCCTTTTATTAGGAATAAAAGATTTAAAAGAAAAATATAATAAGAGAATATACCTTCTAAGCTTTTTTTGTATGATTCTATGGAGCGTCGGAGATGTCCTTGCAAAGGTTTCAATAGATATGTCAAGCCATATCTATTTTATGTTACTTTATTTTGTGATTGGTTTTATAATATGGAATTTGTATTATGTCACATATTCAAAAAAAATCATGACTTCAAATGAAAGGGCAAAAGAGGGAATAACTTATGGAGTTCTAAGCGTAGCTTTATTTACCTTAGGTAGCATCTTTATTTACTTAGCTTTTGAGTTAGGGTTAGTTAGTTTAGTATCTCCGATTACAAATGGATATCCTATACTTACGGTAGTCATTGCTCATTCATTTTTAAAAGAGAAATTGACAACCAATCAAAAAATAGCAATAACTTTATTTATTTTCGGAACTATACTCATCGGGGTAACATAAGATGTGGAATAAGTGCAAAGGTTTTTGGTCGTGGTGCAGAGGTTTTTTGTATGAACCGGTATTCAAAAAGTTTTTGTTTAGCTGGGAGAATTTTCCTGAAACTGATGGCGATAAAGAGAGACTCCAAAAGTTCCTGAAGGATGATCTTGACATTGGCTGGGTGCAAGATCCTGAAATCAAAAAACTCGATAACAAAACCATAGATATCCGTAAGGGTAATGACTCAGTCGAAATAAGGATCGATGAGCAAGAGAAAAAAGCGACTTTAGTATGCGGTGACAGAACCATCGACCTAAAAGTTAAAAAGAAGGGTGACAAGCTAAAGATATTCTACCTAGAATTTCCATACGCGCGAGTATGGCGGGTTTTAGCTACGATTATAGTTGTAATTCTAGGTCTTCTTTTATGTATCAAGAGCGAACTAATTATGACAGGGAAATCCTTTGACCATTTGGCGATTTGTTTTTTGTGGCTATTAATTTTATATTTATCGTTAATTCTTTGGTTACCATTTCACAATATTTGGGAATGTATCGAAAGAGTAAACTATGCAAAAATGAGAGCGGGCCGCCTCAGACAAAAAATTAGCGGAAGTCTAAATGTGGTTTCGACACTTGTCGCATTTTCCATTGCTTTTGTAGTATTGGGTTTGAGCATATTTTTTACTACGCAGGAATTTTCTAACGGAGAATTGAATGTATTCAAATTAGTGATGGGTTTGTTAGTTGTCGGAGTGATCTTTCTCGTTGTAACTTTGGAAGCATATGATACCTGCTTAATTCCAGCTTTTGATTCTGCTCAGATAGAAAGAGTTTACCTAAAGGGTTGGTGGTACTATACCTTAGGGCTTTATTCGATACTTGTAGCTTTGTTGCTGTATGTATATTTGTTAGAACCGTTGATAACCATTATGGGAGTTCTTCTTTTTATGGTTACCTTCTCTATTTACCTTAAAACAGAATGCAATATAAAACCAAAGTGTAACCAAAGTATAAAAAAGGAGAATAGATAAATGAACCACACTATTTTTATTTTTTTATATACTCCAATTCCAGTAGCAAGAGCGATGTTAAGCCTCGGTGAATTAAAGCCGGGAGAGACTTTATTTGATTTAGGCTGTGGAAAGGGTGATATATTATTTATCGCAGCAGAAGAATTTAATGCCAGAGCGATTGGCATTGAAGTACAATCCTTTTTAGTCAAAGATATAAAAAATAAGATAATTTCACAGCGATATGAAAACAAAATACAAGTAATTGAAGGAGACTTATTTGAACAAGATATAAGTTCTGCAGATCTTATAACTCTTTATCTATACCAAACAACACTCGAAAAGCTTCGAATTAAGTTGGATGAAGAATTAAAGCCTGGGACAAGAGTAGTATCTCTTATTAATAAAATTGACGGTTGGAAACCATTAAAAGAAAAGCACGTCGAATATGCTGGAATTGATAATAAAATATATTTGTACAAAAAATGAACGTAATGGTTTAGAATCAACGTGTTCTCACCGCTGATGGGCTGTATAACAATCCGGATGATGTAGAGTAGTTTTCGGCATCTACCCAATCGTGAGCTTTTTACCCTATGCTCCATGCCTGTAATCCACTTATCCACGAACTCGCATTGAAATCACAATATTCATCACTACGAAACAGACACACAAAATAACGATTCCATCCAGCTCATAGGCCAAATAAACAGGTAAGGTTACCACAGGCGCTAGCCCATAGCCCAAAAATCGGCAGCTATTATAAAAAGAAGCAGCAGCTCCTCTTGACTCAGGTACGCACTCAACAATCATCGTGTTAAGCGAGGTAAAGATAGTTATATTTCCAATACCCATGATTGCAAGCGGGATGAAAAATGCAGTATATGTATTCACCTGCATAAGTACCAAAAACGCACCGAGCAAGATGGTCAATCCAATAAGCAACATCTTCTTTCTACCGACAAAATCGGTAAGATAACCTGCAATCGGCGCTGTCGCGATCCCAACGAATCCAAATGAGGATAACAAAATACCTATCTTATCCTCGCTCACCGAGATCTTAAGTGTATCGGATAAAAACGTCATCATTGCGATATTCCCAAAGAATACGAGAAGTCCAATCATACAAAGCAGTAAGACCTCATTATTTTTAGCTACACCTCTTATCTTCCCTAATACCTCCTTTAATTCGCCACCGCCCTTTGACGCATCGAAAGAGAAGAGGAATACCAAGCCAAGCAGTCCCGAAAAGAGGAATAACAGCAGGAATACAAGTCGCCAATCAATTAATGCGAAGAATCCACCAACAAAAGGTCCTAATGCGGTTCCTGCGGTTGTTGATGCACCATATCCGCCCATTATCCGTCCACGTTCTTTGTACTCGAAGACATCGCCGATGACCGCCAGGATGATAGGAGCTATGAATGCGATTCCAAGCCCCTGTAATGCCCGTGCACCCAGGAATAATCCGATAGTAGTCGAAGATGCACAGAGTAGCGATGCAAGAGAATAGGTAAATAATCCAAAAAGAATGATGCGTTTCCTTCCGTAGATGTCGGAAAGCGCACCGGAAAAGAGCTGAAAGAATGCAAAGGGAATCATGTACATTGCAATAGATGCAGGTATAAACCAGGGCTCGTCAGTGAAGTATTGTTCAAGCGGTAGAATCAACGCGAGTACGGTAAGTCCACCGAAAGGTGCAAGAAATACAGAAGGATATAATAAAAAATAGCAGGCGCGTCTTTGATTGTCTATTCAAATTATAATACCCTCTTTTATCGCCTGGCGAACAATGCTTATCTCCTTTCGCTTCTCTTCAATCTCCTCACCGACTACGATTAAATCAATATCGCTATTCCCATCCGCTTCTACACTCATTTGAGAACCAAATAAGATCATCTCTCTTATGTCGTATTTTTGAGATATCATCTCTTTAAACCCTTTTAATGCTTTTACTAATTCAGATTCTTCTTCGCCCATTCCAAAACCTCCTTTACAC
>QENH01000013.1 GCA_003336485.1 Candidatus Methanophagales archaeon | reverse complement strand
GAATTAGAACGATGAACAAAAATGATAAATGAAGAAAAGAAAGAATTAGAAGGCCGAGAAGAAAAAATAAGGGATGTCGAAAAGAAAATCGATTTTATTTTACAGGTCTATAAGACTATCCAAAATCTGATATCGTTTGCAGACACCAAGGCAAAAATATCCCTTTCGATCCAAAGTCTATTGATTACTATTGGGTTAGGGTCTTCGCTTTTAGCAAATACCTTTGAGTACGTTCAGAAATTAGATGATGATAATCTATCCCGTGTTTTTTATTTAATAATTGTAGTTTTCATTATTTCATCCATTGTGGGAATCATCCTATCAATGCTTGTTTATAAAGCTAGGTCACCTTTAGAGAAAACGGAACAAAAAAGGGAGGGATTATTGTATTTTGGCCATATTGCGCAGTTCCCTAAATTTGACGATTATTATTCTAAAGTAAAAAGTATTGATGATGACGGAATTTTAAGAGATTTAGCACAACAGGCGTACCATTTATCACTTATTACAAAGAAAAAAATGAAATATGTGAATATATCACTTCATTTCTTGGTATTTAATGTATGCTTAACCATTACCCTTATAATATTAAGTGGATATATAATTACACATTGAAGTCATGGAGGTATGAATATGGGGTTGGTTAATGACTTAGAGAATAAAGTTCAGGAGTATCTGGATGGCGATTATGAAGTAACAGAAACACAAACAATTCCTTCCGTAGATAACGTACCTTTTGGGAAGAAGGCCAAGAAAATGCAGTTATGCGCCTATTGCATTGATTTACGAAAATCAAGTGATTTATTAACAATTCATCAAAAACGAACTTCAGGAAAAATTCACAAAGCATTTCTTGCCGTAGCATCGAAGGTAGTGTTAGAATATGGAGGAAATATTCGAAGTTTCAATGGGGATAGTATATTAGCATTTTGGCCTGCATCTTATAAATCGCAAATATCAAAAGCTGTTGAGGCGGCGATGATTACAAAATGGTTTTTGGATATTAAACTCTCGCCTTTGTTTGAGAAATATGAAAAAATTGACTTTGGAATAGGACTAGACTGGGGTGAAGTGTATATAGTTAGAGCGGGTATTCCACGCGACACAAATAATAATGATTTAGTTTTTATTGGAAAGTGTGTAAATTTTGCAACAGCGATTGCAAATCAAGCTCATGCGCCATATCATGTAGAAATTTCTGAGGTCACATATAAAAATTTGACCGATGATCGAATTTATGGGGTCTCAAATGGAGCAGAAGTAAATATGTGGAAGGACGATAAAGTCGAATGGAATGGTAAAAAATACGACTCTAAAATCACTACCTGGCATATTTATTTAAAATAGAGTGAATCCCAGCATTCAACCTTCTGGAGATACATATGGATTGGGAGATAGACTTCACACCGGTAAAAATTGCGCTTTTTATCAGTAGACCAATAGTGTATTCTTATTTATAGCCTGTCACCTTTTAGTTAGAGATATAAAGTCCAACAGGTGAGAGAAATGATTAATATTGAATTCACAGAAGAAGAGATGCAAGCTTTGAACTACGAGCGATTTCACCATCCCCACCCCCATGTACAGCGCAAAATGGAGGCCCTTTGGCCGAAAAGCCAGAAATTGAGTCATAAAGACATATGCCGTCTTACAGGAATCTCTCCAAATAACCTGCGCGGATATCTTCGGGCATATCTAAAAGGCTGCATCGAGGCGTTGAAAGAATTGAATTTTTACAAGCCTCAAAGCGAACTGTGCGAGCATACAAAAACTATTGAAGCATACTTCCGCGAACACCCTCCAGCCAGCGTTAAAGAAGCGATGGCTAAAATTAAAGAACTAGCAGGAATTCAACGTAGCGAAAATCGGGTGAGGGAGTTCCTTAAGTCTATTGGGATGAGTCCTCGCAAAGTGGGCATGATTCCTGCTAAAGCAGATCCGGATGAGCAGAAAAGTTTCTTAAAAGAAGAGCTGGAACCCCGTCTCGAAGAAGCTCAATCTGGTCAAAGAGTTGTCTATTTTGTGGATGCTGCACATTTCGTGCTGGCGCCTTTTCTGGGGATATTGTGGTGTTTTACAAGACTTTTCATTAAAGCCCCATCTGGCAGAAAGCGATTTAACGTTCTGGGCACTTTAAATGTGGTAACTCATGAATTGATCACGGTTACCAACGATACGTATATCAACGCTCAGAGTTTTTGTAATTTATTATGGTGTATTGCACGTCTTAACATCGGGGTTTCTATCACCCTCGTTTTAGATAATGCCAGATATCAGAAATGTAAAATTGTTTGGGAATTAGCTAAATCCCTTAATATCGAATTGCTTTATCTTCCTTCTTACTCGCCCAACTTGAATCTTATCGAGCGTCTCTGGAAATTTGTTAAGAAACAGTGTCTCTATTCGAAATACTATGCCGAGTTTAAGGATTTTAAAAATGCTATCACGGACTGCCTGAACCAGAGTGATACCACCCCACATACAGGAACTTGACTCTTTACTCACGTTGCGGTTTCAGATGTTTGAAAAGCCTCAATCTGTGGCGGTGTGAAGTATAACATTAAGAGAAGGCGGAGGTTATAGAAGCCTTAAAAATTAGGATAAGAAAAATGTGCCTTTTGCTTCTAACATTTTGGTTGCGGTGGATATAGTGTGAAAGATAAGCTTCGCCTAAATGCGCCTTCGCCAAGTTCATTTGCCCACAAACTATTACCTGAAACCTGAATTTCAGCGGTTATAGGCACCATGTGCAAAATTGTCTATTTTTACAGTTTTCGTAAGTAATACCTACATTTTTGTGGCTCGTGAAAGCTTCAATCTGTCATTTATTTTAGTGCGTAAAAATGGCATGGTGCCCAATAGGCACTATGCCACATAAACGGTTATAGCTATTTATCGTCCATTGCCAGTAATAACGCAGATAAACAGAGATTCAAGGCATGGTGCCTATAAAGCCAAAAATTCAGGCTGAAAGAGCAATGAAGTAAAAAACGAAGTGAATATGATTATAAGCTGTGAGAAAGAGGTTTTATTACTTATAAGCTTGCTTTACCCTAGTTTACACTGTTGAGTACGGATATTTTTTCGCTTGCCATATTCACTTTTTCTCATACCAATCACCCCATTTTAAGAACCTACCAAGAAACGCTTCCGGCTGAGATCTGCGTAAGAACGCCTCTTGCGGTGTTTCCGCAATGAAGTATTCTAGCGCACCATGTATTCTATTGTTATACCACTTTAAAAAAGCTTCGATAGATTCAAATCGCCATCTGTACCGATCATATTCCAGTCACAAGCGTTCTAACTTGCCATTGGTCTGTGGATTCCCTTTTCTTGATGGAATAGGCCTAATTTCCTCTCCTTTCAGGTAGTACTCGAACGCCGAGGCCCCAGGGTTCTTGTTGGAAAAAAATCTCAAATCTCTATCTATATTGACCGCCCTTATCCGGACATTGAACTCGTGGGTTTTATTCTGTGCCTCTTTGAATGTTTCAATCGATTCTACATGAGTTGAACTCTTGAATACCCCTCAGGCAATCGCCATTCTCGATGCATCGTCCAGCCATATTATAACATAGGGATGCTTTTTTTGTGGTTCTATGCCTGTCTCCGTGAACTGAACTCCCTGAATGTTCCCTCTCATATCGGCACCGCTTTCTTTTCTTCTGTTTCCTGGGATTAGGCGTTGTTCTGCCTGTTTCTCTGAGATACAGATGAATCTTATTGTGCGGTATCCCCTATCCTCTCCTTTTCAACTCATAAAATAGGAGTCTCGCGCCGAGACGCATTTCTACCCAAACTTTATCAATTATTCCCTTCTGTTCATCGCTGAGATGCGTTTTTGCCTTCTATTTGTATTCAACTTCGGAATTTCTCCAGTATCACGGTACATTTTGGTTAGTTGCTGTACTCTGCGCTCTGTTATCCCGCACGTCCGTGATGCCTGCTTTACTGTAAAATTCCCCGAACTTACTCGCTTTACCATCCCTCTTATATACTCATCCGTAAGTTTCACCATGTCATCTGGAGACATGTGGTTTGGCAAAATAATTTTCGTACTCGACAGCAACATGTCTGTGGGCACTACAACTAATCTTCTCGGTTAGTCTCGAGGGAAATTCCATGTTCTAAGGCTTTTTCATGCAGCTCTTGCAGATGTCCATAAATGTATTGGTTGGCTGCAAATCCTTCTGCTCTTTTTAACAATTCATGTGCTTTTTTTAAATCGCCTTTTTGCATTCTTTTCGATAAAAGAGAGCCATAAGTATCGAGGAATCCAGCATAATTAGAAATACGAATTCGTGTATATTCCATCTCTATGTTTTCACATAATTTAATTGCTTCATCGATATATTTTTTTTCCTCAGTTATTTCATATTGTTCTCCATAATAATAGGCCAAGCTATTAGCCGCTGATAGCGCCCCGTATTGATCAAGTCCATTTTTGAAAATCACCATAGCACTCTTTGCCTCCTTAATAAGTTCATCCAATATCTCATCTGAAAGACTTTTTTCTTTTATCGCCCACAGAATAGTAGCATATAAATTTTTAGCATTACCAGACCACGGATTACTTTCTTTTGCATTCTTTGCAAATTTTAGAGCATCATCTAGTGTATATTTTCTTCCCAGCTCTTTTTGGGGTTTAGTATAGATAATTAGTCATAACTTAAGATTTGCAAGAAAATGTTGGGGGTCCTCCCGTAAGATTTCTTTATACAATTCAATAGCTGAAATATATTCTCCTTGCTCTTCTCCCTTAGTGGCACGCTGTAAAAGGGACTTTATTCGATCACTCAGAGGCGAAATATGCATTGTTTCATCAATTTTCAGCTCATTTTGCCATATTACTTCACAGATGCCAATTTTTTCTATAACTCCTTTTAATTCCCTGTCAACAGTCTCACCAAACCTAATTGCTGTCTTACCGGAACATCCTTTCTTACAAGTAGCTGCACAGAGTATCTGATCAGGTTTTGCCAAATCAGTAATTCGAGAGGCGACGTCTACCGTGGTTCCTTGAGGATCTCCTTCTGGAACATAATCCCAAAGGAAAACATCGCCAGAATTTATGCCAATTTTTGATTGTATCTTATCGAAATCCTTGAGGCCTCGGTCATTATTATAAACGTTTAAGTCTTTTTGAATTGTTATCGCAGCATTAACAGCCTTTTTATCGACACTCCCTCCTTGAAACATGGCCATTACCCCATCACCTAAGTATTTTATCACCATACCTTCATGCGCTTGGACCCCTTGAGTCACAATATCATTATGAACATATATCTTGACCTGAGCTTCTTCTGTAGGTTTGAGTATTTTGTAGGCAGTAGAATCTGCCAAATCAGCGAATAAGATTGTACCCCTTTTCCTATTCTCTCTTATCTTTTTTTGATATTCCACAATTTTCCTTAGGTCATTCATTTTGTTTTTATCCATCACTTTCCACCATTTTAAACTTTTTACAGTACATCAAAAATTTTAACGGTATATAAACTTTTCGATTTTTTTCGATGCTGTTTAATCCCAAACGAAGTTATTATTTGGTCAGATTGTTATAACCTGCGCATATAAACCTTTTTAAGACATGAAAATCTGTGCTCCTCCTTTTGAATCGGAATAAATAAGGGTCTTCGCTGTTTCATGTGGGTAGATGTGGCTAGGATGCTGTCAAACAATCAAAAATCGGAAGAAAAATGGGGTACAAATATGGCTTTAAATCCAAAAAGGAGAATGAAAAATGCTGGTGATGGCAATTCTGATACAGTTTCTTAGGATATCATATCCTTGATTATAACGTCTTGAAGATTTTGGTAACTACAGACGCTCTGCATTCATCACGCCCCTCCTGTAATCTGCTTTGGTGGATAGTAGGAATATTGAGTTACCCATACAAAATAGCGAAGAGCCGGATGTTTTGAAAGAGGTTTCTCGTTATGTTAGAGAGAAAACACCCGGATGGTTCGATGAGCATATACGGGTGTTCAGGGAACAGACGAATGGGATGTTCTCGATGGAATATACTGAAGAGGATTTTGCAGAGCGACTTTACGCAGCTATCGGATACCTCGGTCGGAACATGAGATACAGGGATAACGAAGAGTTCTGGAACCTTCGATACTTTATTCAGCGGTATATCTCAGAGGCAACACTGATGCTTGAAATGAGATTCATCCACCGCTGCTTTACTGCTATCTCAGGTAACGTGGTTGAAGCAGTAGTAATAGACACAATGGGGTTGGATAATAGGAAGAAGAGCATTTTGGCTACGTATCATGGAAGATATTACACGATAGGGATAGCCGATTTACGAGCGGTATCCACGGACATGTAACCGATACACTCAAGCGGTTGTTGTTCTACGGATTCAGAAGCCATGAACATGGTTTCTGTGATGGACGAAGTGCAGAGGGTCTGTGGACAAAATGTTAGAATTTATATAGGTGATGCTCATACAGTTTCACGAGTCTGTGCTGGAATGGTCTTTTTGAGTCACGGCGTTGTGGCGGCGGGGAGGCTATCCAAAAAACCAAAGAAACGACTTGGAAAGAAAGCAATAGCTCATCTAAAGGAGAATATCCTGCTTCTTAATATGGTGGGAAAACTTTTGGGAGAAGAGCCAACCTTGGGGCGTGCTATCGCGATGAAGGGATTCATCTTTGTAGACGGCGTTAATGTGCGAAAACTCATTGATGATCTGGGTTATCTCATCCTTCTCAATGTATCAAATATACCAATTCCAATACACGAGATTTGTAATGCAGTTGAGCTTTCTAATTATGTAAAAAAGAAAACGAGGATTGTTGAGGCGAGTTATACCCGTGTTGAGAAGCCTGAAGCAGGGCTTTTACTGAAGTCTTCTGAACTGGTTATTAGTATTGCCGGATTGTATCATTTAATTACTGGATGGGACGGGCCTGAAAGTCCGTTTAATCGGCACAATCGAATTTTCTAGTGATATAGGTATAACCCTCTTCCCATATCCAAAATTTTTTTGAAAGGAATTTTAGGAGAACCAAATAGCCCATACCTTAAGACAACCAAGGATCCACAATTATGATTTGATCTTTTGCATATTTGCGCACGCACTCTTCTCAAATTATAAAAGCGTTTAGTAAAAGTGTCTGAAACTCGATTCCACCGGAAGCGGGACCGAAAGGTTTATATACTAGCCCATACAACTGTTTTATAATGATTAAAATGAATATAGCATCGGCAAGATGTGGAATAACGTGCAAGCGGGCATTAATAGTAAAAACATTTGGTGTTGTGTTAATGAGAGGAGGATAGAAAGAAATGGTGTCTTTGGATACGAATCTGAACAATTTTTCGTATTGGGAGCTACTCGGCGCGATCTTTGGGAGGTATTCAACCGATTTCGTCTACACGGCAACGGGAATTTTTCGTAGAACAAAGCCACCGGTGTGTCCGGAATGCGGCATGCAAATGAACTACAATGGTTATAACGCGTACGGGAAAAGAGGCTTGGGCAGCGTCAAGATTGGGCGGTATGTCTGTCCCTCTTGTAATAAAAGATGTGAGGAAGACCGTAGCTTCTGGGAAAAGTTGAAAAAGGACTTCTTTGACATCATAAGCATGATTGATAAGCTTTTGAGG
>QENH01000099.1 GCA_003336485.1 Candidatus Methanophagales archaeon | reverse complement strand
ATTTTTTGGGTGCCGTTTCTAAATCGTAGTGTTCAAGAAGATTTGCAGTTTCTTCATGTGAATCCCACATGCATTCTTTATCCCATTGCTCACTCATTCCTTCTTCTTTCTTGTTCTTCTCTCAATTTTATTAATGCAAATATGCAATAATTTATAATATCTCTGTATTCGGCATCTACACCTTCTGAAATTTTAGGTGGCTCTTTAGATTCTTCTAATTTTCGTATTCTGCACACTTTAACAATTATCTGATCTGTAATTGAGGAAAGCCGCATTTTTCGCCACGAATCACCGTAATCCGTGTTCTTTGCGACCATAACTTCTCTAACTTCTCTTAAAATTTTATCATATTCTCCTACTGTGTTCTTTTTGCCTTCTTTCATTGTCCCCTTTTGTAACTATACAAAAGCTTACATCACATATAAAAGTATTCGCCATATGGCGGGGGGATAAGGATAGATAAGAGAAAGAAGAAGTGGAATCTCGAAAAAAAAATCGAGAGATTTATCATGAATTAGCTAAGTAAAGAAGAGACTAATGCCTTTTTGATAGATGGAAATAGACCTGTTAAAAGTGTAAGTGTTGAATGTTTTAAGAATGTTAACGATTCTGTCGTCATTCCAATGTAGAACTTTCCTGCTATCCAATATAATCCGCACTGGGTATTCATTCGCCGACCTTCATTTCTGTTGGTACGTTGACCACGTACTTAATAAAAACTGAAAAATCCCGTCCTTTTTCATCTCGTAGAACAAACATCAAAATATAACCATGACATCGCCAAAGAGACCAGTATCTTCATGGCTCGATCACGACTTCTTTAAAGAGGAGCAGAAAGCGATACCCGCTTTGACCGTCATATTGAGGACAGCAGGCTGCTATTGGCGAAAATGTACGATGTGTGGCTTCTGGCAAGAATCCGCAGACGTTTCACATTCGGACATCATAGCACAACTAGAACATTCATTAAGAAACAGTCCCGAAGAAGAGTTTATGCTCAAGATCTTCACTTCCGGCAGCTTTCTCGACGAGCGAGAGATCTCGAGCGAGACAAGAAGAGAGATAGCGGCGATAGTGGGGAAGAGAAAGAGGATAAAGAAGCTAATAGTAGAGTCGAGACCCGAGTTTGTAACCGCGGCCAAAATCGCGGATTTGAACGGTGTTGCGCATCTCGAACTCGCTATCGGGTTAGAAACGGCAGATGATTTCATCAGGTCGAAGTACATAAACAAAGGTTTCTCGTTCGACGATTATAGGAAAGCGTCGAAGATCGTGATGGAATGCGGTGCGACAGTAAAGACATATCTTCTGCTTAAGCCACCGTTTGTATCAGAGAAGAAGGCAATAGAAGACGTTATAAGATCTGCGGAACTCGTCGCACCGTACACTTCTGCAATCTCGTTGAACCTCTGTAATGTGCAAAAATACACTACTTTAGAGAATTTATGGAGACGGGGATACTATAGACCACCGTGGCTATGGAGTGCCGTAGAGGCGATAAAGGCAATAAAGAGAAGGAATATCACCGTGATGTCTGATCCTGTGGGTGCGGGACATAAAAGAGGGCCACATAACTGTGGTGAGTGCGACTATGAGATAAAAGAAACAGTGAAGGACTTCAATATAACACAGGATTTGCATGTGTTAGAACGCCAGGCCGATTGCGAATGCAAAGCCGTATGGCAGGAATTACTAAAATACGACGAGTTACTATTTGATTCAACCATAGTTTAGCCGGTTTGTAATTCTTTTCTAAAGAAAGGTTTTTGGTAAAGCTTTTCTTCCTAAGAAACGGTTTTTTATAAAGACACTAACATGAGCATAAAAGCAAAAATAAAAGGGCCCGAATATAAGAGATACCAGAAAACGCTTATTCTATCAACTGCACTTGCTTTTCTCATGCTGTACATAGCTTTTGGCTTGATCTTCTTCTCAAAGGAAGGAAATCCCATTCCTGGACCTTACATTTTGTTGATCCTCGCCATAAATTTCATTATTTTCGTCGTGTTTTACGAATCACGAGGTAAAGAGAAGAGTAAAGAGAAGAATAACGAGAAAGATAACTTTAAATCACTTATTAAAGGTCTATTTCTTGCCATCTGCGCAACTTTCGCGCTCGTTGCAATTATCTGCGGTGTGAAGCTCATGATATATTATGATGGTTTTGAATTAATCGGTGGATTTGGGTCGTTCATATCCGCGTTGGCAATATGCATGATTGTAAGCATGGTCTTTCTCAGCCTGTTAAGACCGCTATCAGAGCAATAGAGCGTCAAAGATTAAGAACACGCTCTATTTTCCGCATTACTTCGTCACTTGGTATTACCTCCTCGTTTTCTATCTTCCGCAGTAACGATTGCTTTTCATTTATCCGTTTTGCGAGTTCCGCCTGTTTTAGCCCCGCTTTTTCTCTCGCTTCTTTTAGTGTTCTTCCATAATCCTCTTCTACTTCCACTTCCAGATCATGGTCCATCTGCTCATATAAGCGGCTATTAGCCTTTGCTTGTGCCACCGGTCCAGCCCGTACGTTCTTATCTTCCACTAAAACAGTACCATAGTGTGCACACGCTTTACATACCCGCAACTTTGAGTCGCCTATTACCACGTATTGTGCCTCACCTTTTATTTCCGCACCGCATACTTCACACTCGGTCATTTTATGTCAATTATATATAATACAAAGAGAAGAAGTAAATAATAGTGGTAAAATGAAAGCAAGTAGTGGCAGTGCACCGGCGGGCGATGAATATTCGCGATTTCTCCTAGACCGGATAAAGCAGTTAGAGGAAGTGAACTATGGGCTGAAAGGGCAACTAGCGCAGATGGAGGATGGGGGAAAAGATTACGAAGCGATGCGAATGCAATATGAGCGCGAGGTAAAGAAGTTAAGATCAGAACTGGAAAAGTTGCGCGCATCACCGCTTATTATAGGCACTGTTGTAGAGGTAATAGACGATAAGAGGGTGGTAGTAAAGAGCAGTACGGGTCCTAAATTCGTTGTAAATTACTCGCAGTTTATAGATACAAAGGAAGTTGTTCCTGACGCTCAGGTAGGTATGAATCAACAATCGCTAGCGGTAGTGAGTGTGCTCCCATCTGCAAAAGACCCCGCGGTATATGGTATGGAAGTAATAGAATCGCCAGATGTGGGCTATGGTGTAATAGGCGGGTTGAATAAGCAGATAGATGAGATAAGGGAAGTAGTTGAGTTACCACTGACAAAACCAAAGATGTTTGAGCGTATAGGTGTAGAACCACCAAAGGGCGTTCTCCTGGTTGGCGTACCGGGCACCGGGAAAACATTGCTTGCAAAATCCGCGGCAAATCGCACTGCCGCCACGTTTATACGGGTCGTCGGCTCAGAATTAGTGCAGAAATACATAGGGGAAGGAGCAAAGATGGTACGGGAGCTTTTTGAGTTAGCAAAGGAGAAAGCACCATCCATAGTGTTTATTGATGAGATAGATGCGATAGCGGCTCGGAGACTGGAAGATGGCACGACTGGAGAACGTGAAGTGCAGCGCACGATGATGCAACTTTTAGCGGAGATAGACGGTTTCGATCAGAGAGGAGATGTGCGAATAATAGGCGCAACAAATAGACCGGATATTCTCGACTCTGCTTTGCTTCGCCCTGGACGATTTGACCGCATCATAGAGATACCTAAACCTGATAGGGAAGGCAGGAAGGAGATATTTCTGATTCATACAGCTAAGATGAAGTTAAAGAAGGACGTAGATATAGATATTTTGGCAGGCCTCACAGAAAATGCCACTGGCGCGGATATAAAGGCAATATCTATCGAGGCAGGCATGCTTGCTGTAAAATGGGATAAGAAAGCAATAGCTATGGAAGACTTTGAGCAAGTAATAAAGAAGATTATGGGGGACACGCATAGGGTTTATACAGGTCCTAAGGTGCCTGGAGAGATGTTCGCATAAAACCACTTCTTGTTTGGTTTTGTTTTTAATACACCCTTTTCTCTTTTGGGAACGAACGAGTATTTAATGAAAGAATCAATGAGCAGTGTGGATATAGCGGCCATCGTTATTGAATTGCAAGAGCTATTAGGTGCGCGATTCGTGAAAGCATATCAACCGGGTAGAGAAGAGATAAGGCTAAAATTGCATCATAAGGGCTCACTTGATTTGATTATCGAAGCGGGGAAGAAAATACATCTCACTAAATATAAGAGGGCTTCGCCGAGAATGCCGTCTAACTTCGCAATGTACCTCAGGAAACATCTTAGTGGTGCTAGAATCGCTCAAATACGGCAACTTGACTTCGATAGGATAGTGGAGATAACGATAGAGCGGTGGGATAAAAAGCTCCGTTTGATAGTTGAGTTGCTTCCAAGGGGTAACATTGTGGTTGTTGACGAAGATGGGATTATCTTGTTGCCATTGCGAAGAAAGAGCTTCGCGTCTCGGGTGATAAAAGTGGGTGAGCTGTATGAGCGCCCGCCATCAAGAGCAGATCCATTGACCATGAGCGAACACGATTTGATGAATCTCTGCAAACAGGATAAAGATATAGCCAGTGTTCTTGCTTCAGAGCTGAGTTTCGGTGGGCTATACGCGGAAGAAGTGTGTGCGAAGGCGGGAATAGAGAAAAGAAGGCGGGCTGGAGAACTCACAGCAACGGAAATAAACGCTATTCATGAGGCTATACACACTCTATTCGAGCCGATAATAACCGATGACAAGTCCAAGCTGAAAGCGCACATAGTGATGGAAGGGGAAGAGGAGATTGATTTTGTCCCGTTTGAGTTAAGCAGCTATGAGAACAGAGAGAAGCGGTTTTTTCCGTCTCTTAATGATGCTGCAGACGAGTACTTCAGCACGCAAATAGCAGAAGTAGTGGAAGAGCAAGCAAAGTCTGAGCACGATACGGTAGTTGGCAAATATGAGCGGATTTTGAATGAACAACTCGAAGCACGCCATAAATTCGAACTGAAAGAGGCCGAAAGCACAAAAAAGGGTGAGATGATCTACGTCCACTATCTCGAGCTAGAGGAGATGCTACAGGAGCCAGGCAAAAAAAAGAAGGTTGTTACGCTAACACTACCAGACACAGACATCTCGCTTGAGATTGATACTTCTGTTTCTTTGCACAAGAATGCGGGTGCATATTATGATAAGGCGAAGGTATTTCGGAAGAAGAGAGAAGGGGTCGAGCATGCGATAGAGATGACGAAGGAGAAGATAAGGACAGAGAAGGAGAAGGAAGTACGTATAGAAGAGGAATTGATACCGACGAAAAAAGAAGTGCGGACTGAGAAGGTGGAATGGTATGAGAAGTTTAGATGGTTTGAGACTACAGATGGTTTTCTTGTGGTTGGTGGGAAGGACGCAACTACCAATGAGATACTGGCGAAGAAGTATATGGAACCAAATGACCTTTTCTTTCATACGCAGGCGGAGGGTGCACCGGTGGTAATAGCGAAATCGGGCGGTAAGGAAATATCCAAATCAGGGCTAAAGGAAATAGCGCAATTTGCCGCTTCTTATTCCAATCTATGGAACTATGGGTTCTATGAGGGTGAATGTTATTGCGTTATGGGCGAGCAGGTGAGTAAGACACCGCCTTCCGGAGAGTATATAAAGAAAGGGAGTTTTATGGTACGCGGGAAGAGGAACTATTTTAAGGCGGAATTAGGACTGTGTATCGGTATAGAAAAACCTTTCTTTCAGAAAGAAAGTGTTACCAAAGAAAGATCATACAAGGAAACGCATAGGTTGGTTGCATGCCCTTCTTCACAAAAGGACAAGTTAGATATTTTCGTAGAGTTCGAGCCGGGCGACGATATGGATAAAAATGCACTTTCAAATGAGATTAGGCGATTCTTTGTTGATCGAGCGGAAAACAAAGAGGAGGTTAAACGAATAGCAACGCAAGAGAAGATATTGAGTCTTTTACCGCCTGGTAAGTCTAGGATAAAAGGTTTTTCATAGCTCTGTAATTTTTAAACGGTATAATATACTTTAACTGTCTATATAGCCACCCAATATATTTGATGAACTAAAGAGGTGATAAAATATTATGGTGGTTGAGATACAGGGGGTATTTGATAGGGGCTGTATATGTGAGTTATGCGAACCAGTAAGGGTATTAAAGCAAGAAGAGGGAGTTATCGAGGCGGTATTGGAATTATTACAAGATTCGCAGTTGCATTCAAAAACCAAATTATTGAAAGAGATCGGTATTAGTTTTGGCGAGGTAGGAGAATACGAAAAAGCGCTAGAATGTTTTGATAAGGCAATCGAATTGAATCCTGAAGATGCTAAGGCTTATAACGATCGTGGACTTGCTTATCTCGATTTGGAGCAATACGAGCTAGCTGTTGAAAATTGCGACAAGGCAATCAAACTCAATCCTGATTTGGCAGAGCCATATAACAATCGTGGGCTTGCTTATGCAGATTTAAAGCAATACAGACGAGCTATTGATGATTACAACAAAGCAATCGAACTTAACCCCAACTTAGCAGAGCCATATAACAATCGTGGGCTTGCTTATGCAGATTTGGAGCAATATGAGCTAGCTATTGATGAATACACTAAAGCTATCTCACTTAATCCCAAATTAACAGAGCCACATAATAATCGTGGGCTTGCTTATGCCGATTTGAAGCAATACGGACGAGCTATTGCGGATTACGATAAAGCAATCAAATTGGATCCAAATCATACCAGGGCTTATGTAAATCGAGAACTTGCTATAAGTAAATTAAGGTAAAATAAAAAATCAGAAGATAGACACAAGAAATCAGTCTATTCTTGTGGTTATTTTGGCAAACAAAAGCATGTGTAGGGTGGACCTATAACTCCTGGTTAATTGTTATCATGGGCCGGATTTCATACAAATATGTCTTTTTACACAATCTTGACGTTTTCGGTGTTTGAGTAGTTGCTCCGCTTCACAATTGGAGTGAGCGAAGCGAGCCGGATAGACAGTGTTATATGAAGTTGTCCATTGTTGTCTGTCTTTTATCCTGCATTGTATTATCTTCTTCGTCTTCTTTTTGTGATTTTGATCCAAGAAGATCAATGGGTACGATTAGACCATTTATCATCATCGATTTGCTGAATGGCTCATCCTTTTTATTCCGTTCAGTTAAAAATTCATCATTCCCGTATCTCATTTTGAACATATCTCGAATGAATTTCGCTTTTTGAGATGTGGTACTTTTTTTCGTTCCAAAATGATCACAAATATCATCATGAGTTGCATAAGGTTCAAAGCTTCGGTCAAATAGGAAATTAATCTGTCCCAACGCATAAATGACGGCAGCAGCCCAAATTTCTATCCGCCCGGCGAGATAGGGAACATTTCGTTTACGTGACATCTTTCGTATTAGCTTCTCGCATAGTTGCTCGTATTCATCACCGAGATGTTGTTCACAGAACTCTATCGTCAGACTGATGAGTTGATGGGCTTTTTCATTTATTCGTGTTTTATCGCTCATTTTGAGATTTTTGTTGCTACAACATCTGCGATAATGCCATAGACTACGCCAAATCCAATAACGTTTAGTGCACTCATAGTATCTCCCTCAAGCAAAGGTATTATGCCCATCATTAAACTTATGACTGCTCCGATTATTGCACCTCTCAAGACACAATTCAGCATTATCCTGTCGCCTATTCCAACCACAAGACCGATTAATACCCTGTTCAAAAAAGCCCGCATAACAACCCTATCGCCGTTGCGATTATAATTCTTTTTCTATTCATTTTGTTTACTGCCTTACGTTATTTAAAAATTGAATTTGAATATATATAAAAATTTTCTCTAAAGGCATGGTTCGGAATTTTATATAACGGAACGAGGATAAAAGAAGTTTGCTGAAAGCGAATAGGGAAAAAATCTTTGATCTTTTCCTTTTATCCTCTGTTATGCGATGTGCTTTTTAAAAGGATATTTGCTAGTGTCGTGTCAACCTTCAAGTGTCGGACAAAGTCGAGATAACTTTATCCGT
>QENH01000012.1 GCA_003336485.1 Candidatus Methanophagales archaeon | reverse complement strand
TTCGACGAGGGCGAAGAAGTGGGGAATAAACAAAAGAAAAGTTCCTTCTGGAAGAACAAAAAAACAAAGTAAGTAACTAAGTAAGTAAGTAAGCAGATAAAAAAAACAAAGGTGGAAGGTATGCAGCAAGAGATACGAACGCCCATACTCTCGGTACTTGGTCATATAGATCATGGTAAGACCTCGCTACTTGATTCGATACGGGGCACGGCAATCACAGCAAAGGAAGCAGGTCGTGTAACGCAGCATATAGGTGCGACAGAAATCCCTATTGATACAATAAAGAAGATTTGTAAACCCTTAAAAAGGGATTGGACCGGAATAGAAGTACCTGGTTTGCTTTTCATTGACACTCCCGGGCATCATGCGTTCGCATCATTGAGGAAACGTGGAAGTGCGTTAGCGGATGTCGCGGTCCTTGTAGTGGATGTGATGGAGGGTTTTCAACCGCAGACATACGAATCGTTAAACATTTTAAAGCTATTAAAAACGCCCTTTGTTATCGCATTGAACAAAATAGACAGGGTAAGTGGTTGGAATTCGGTGAATAAACCTTTCATTATCAATTATAAAGATCAGCCGGATTATGCGCGGAATGAACTGGACGCGCGGATATATGATATGGTGGGTGACCTGTACGATAAAGGCTTCTCGGCTGACAAGTATGACCAGATACGAGATTTTTCGAAGACTGTTGGTATTGTGCCGCTGAGTGCACAGACAGGAGAAGGGATTGCGGATTTGCTCCTCGTGCTCATTGGCTTATCGCAGAAGTTCTTTGAGCTGACTCTGCGGCTACATTTAGAAGGAGCTGGCGTTGGCACGATATTGGAAAAGAAAGAGGAAAGAGGGCTCGGAACTACGATTGATACGATATTATATGATGGTAAGATTAGCGTGGGCGATACAATCGTGAGTGGTGGCAGTGATGAGGTGCCAATAGTTACAAAGGTGAAGGCATTACTGAAACCAAGGGCACTGCAAGAGATACGGGTAGAGCAACGGTTTGAGCGTGTAAAAACAGTGAATGCCGCTTCTGGAGTGAAGATAGTAGCGCCGAACATAGAACGTGCGCTCCCAGGTTCACAGGTGAGAGTGGTAGGAGCAGGAGATGTGCTCGAGAACGTGGTGAAATTGGTTAAGAGTGAGATAGAGGAGATGAAAATGGAGACATCTCCCGAAGGGCTAATAATAAAGGCAGATACAATGGGGTCACTGGAAGCGCTTGCTTCTGAGCTGCGAGATGAAGGGCTAGAGGCGATAAAAAAGGCAGAGGTCGGGAATATATCGAAAAGGGATGTGATAGATGCGGATACGGTTAAGAACCGTTATTTCGGTGTTATTTTGGGCTTTAATGTTGACATTCTCCCGGATGCAAAAGAGGTGGCTATGGCGAATGGAATACCGGTATTTATAAGCGATGTCATTTACCGGCTGATAGAAGAGTATGAGGACTGGGTGAATGCAGAGAAAGAGAAAGAGAAGAAGGAGATTATAGAACGGCTGCCTGCACCTGCTAAGATTAAGATACTACCGGGCTGTGTGTTCCGGCAGAGTAAGCCCGCTATCGTGGGTGTGGAAGTTCTTGGCGGGAAGATAAAAACAGGTGTGGAACTGATAAAAGCGGATGGTACAAACATCGGCACGATAAATGAGATCCAAGATAAAGCGGATAGTATAAAAAGTGCCGGACTGGGGATGCAAGTCGCGATTTCGATGAAGAAGCCGACTGTGGGGCGGCAGATAAATGAGAATGATCTATTATATGTGGATATTAGCAAAGAAGAAGCGAAAGCACTAACTGGTTTGTTGTCCGCAGATGAAGAGGACGTGTTAGCGGAGTTGATGGAGCTAAAGAGAAAGGTAATTGTTTAGCTAACCACAAGATTACACAGATTTCCACAAACCTTTCTTTAAGAAAGAAAGAAAGCTTTACCAAAGAAACTGGTTTTTGATAAAACCTTTTTTCTAAAAAGTATTCAGTGTTGATCTCGTAAAATCTCGTTAGACTTGATCAGGGCAGCGAGATGAAGAAGTTAAATGCAAAACTATAATAAAATTGTCGAAGTCTACTCGCTTCCGAACGAGCTGAAGAGTCGGTCTCCTTCGCTTATGGTATGCCAGGTGCAATGAGGTGTGCAAAGGGAGGGCGAAGAAAATCCGCCCTCCCATCTATGCGCCGACAACCGCTGCCAAACTACTGCAACATTACCAAGACATCGATCATCCCTGTGTCTGATTCCAGTTCGTCCAGAGCTTTGCCCAGGATCGTTCCCAGTTTTGGTTCGGTGGCTTTCATCGCGTGTCCAGGAGTGCAGGAAGTTGTCAACAAGTCCCCAACGGTGATGGGCCCATTTTCGGTACTGACCTTGACACGAACGCGCCCAGCCAGCGCCAGGGGCGGCCGATCATCTTCGGGCTCATCTCCCTCTACGGTGATGCCTTGGACACCCTTGAGGATGGCGGGATTGCTGGAGATGACACCAGCCACCAGCGTGCTGTTGGACGTGCGTGCGTGCCGGAAGTAGCCAGGTTGAGTTGGGTCTATCTCCACCACGTCGCCGGGTTCCAGCTTCTCACTGGTGTTCACTAGCTCTGCAACATCCGCGGCGCCAGTTTTGAGACAGCCGGGCGCACGAGCGCCGCAATAGAAGCTGCCATCGGTGCGCACATTGCCATTTTTGTCGACACGGAACTTCCGGTCCTCCGGCGGTCCCGCCACAATATAATCGCCACCTACCGCTCGCATATCGAGGCCGTCATCGCCTGGGTTCCCAACGAACAGACCGTCATCTTTGGGACTACAAACATGTACACCATCATCTTTGGCTCCCTTCACGTGCACGCCGTCAACGTTCGCCCATTCCACATATAAGCCAGGATTGCCAGCATCATTCACGCGGAAGCCGCTGAACTTGTTAGTTTTTCCGACGTACACGCCCACCTGATTAGCTTGTGCGATGGTAACACCGTGACGACCTGCATTATTGATAGAGATGCCGTTATTGCCCGTTTTATTGATGTACACTCCGCCAGTACCAACCGTTCCGATTTCGACCCCATTACCTACGGCTTTATCCACATCGAAGCCGTCACCACCCGCATTATCGACACGCACGCCATCCTCCTTGGTCTTGTTGACATGTACGCCATCATTGCCGGCGTTATTAACGTGAATACCATCCTCTTTCGTATTGTCTATCTTTACCCCATCGCAACCCGCCTCATGGATGTACACGCCAGCGTCCATAGCTTTTTCCACTTGCACACCATTATCAGTGGCATTGACGACATACACGCCATTTTTTGCTTTATCAACTCGTAAAGCATCACCAATGGCATTGACGACGTACACGCCGTCACCGCCAGCCTGAGACATCACTACGCAGATGTCGCCACTTGTGTTGCCCGGAATGGAAGTGGCTTCAGCGGATTCATTTTTTCGGACATAGCACGAATATACATTTTTTCGGGACTCGGGACGTGAAAGCCGTCCACAGTATCAGCCCACGAGGCATGCAGTGCATAAAGCCCGTTTTTGCGTGGTGTCTGCACCTCTCCGTTGATTCAGAATTCCATCCATGTGGCACCGGTAAGCACTTCAGACGTGAGTCGCTCAGATTGCCCTAACGTGACGTTGAAGATGCTGTCGGAAACAGTCACGTTGGTATGCTGTTCGGGACCCCATAACTTCGTTCCACCTTCGGCGGCATCGTAGATGCTAAATGTCAAATTCGCTGTCCCGTTGAACGGCTGACATTCCGCGTCTACGAACCTGCCCTGGTACTCTATCCAGGTAGGCACGTAAGGCAGAGACCCGACTGGAGTCGGTGTCTCTTCTTCATGGGCAGTTGCCTGTGGTGCAAAGTCCACAACTGTCCCACCTGTAACTCCGATAAAGAACGGTAGCACAAGCGAAACAATACTTTTTCCACCGCCTTCATCTATCCCCTTTTCATCTATTTCTATACAACAGTTCTCTAAATTCGCCGCACTACTACTCGCAACTATTGCCAAAATAACTGAAATCACTAATAACTCCAAAATACCTTTCTCCCTCATTCATATCACCCTTTCAATACAAGCGATACCATTTCTTATAAATTTTTCGATTTATTTTTTTGAGAAAAAGGAAACCCCATCGAACTCGATAGCAGGACAGAAATGAGATACGTGTTAAAGGCGAGAGCATAAAAAGTGCTGGGCCTGGAATGCAAATGTCTATTTCGATGAAGAAAAATTGATAAGCTTATACTATTATAGGAAAACAATGAAGATATGCAGCCAACAAAGAGGTTTGAGTTCTATGAACACCATATCTGAATGGAAAATCTCTTTTTCGGAACGACAGGCATTATGGTACAAACATTAAGCCATGAGTCAATTAATGTATCAAAACCTAGACTTGCGCTTGTCTCCCCTCAAGGACATCGGAACCAATCCTGTGGGATTGGAGCGAACGCTGGCAGCTTGATATAGTCCCAGTTATTGCCTCTCATCTCGTTATTGCATAGAGACGCTTCGCTGCGTATATCTCCCTCTTCATAGTACCACACAAACCCCTTCTTATTGTCTATGAATTTGTTCTCAATGACGTTGGCACATGTACCTATCCCTATCTCGACCCCCCAGGTATTGTTCTTAATCTTATTGCTCTGAATGCAAACGTTTGAGCAGCATACATGTATCCCGTTAGGTACATCGAACCCAGGACTTGATCGATTGTTAGCGTAAATCCGATTGTTCTCGATAACTTGTGCTGTTTCTCGAGCTTCGCCCTGATTCGCGTGGATTCCCCATGTGTTTCCATAGATCTCGTTGTTACGGGCGACCGCATGAAAACCAAACAAGGTTAAACCTGTTCGGACATCCCAATGCTGAGCCTCTGGACAGTCTTCGAGACCGCCGTACGCATATCGAAAGGTGCTCTCCTCGACGATGCAATTGTTGAAGATCATCAGGTTCTGATCAGCGTACTCGACAATGAGATGGCGCAGGGGGACGTCCGCAGCAGAGTGAGTAAGTACAATGCCGCCCCAATCGCCTGGCTTCGATTGTTCTGCGTCGCAGGTGAACCTAATGGGGTTGTCGGCTGTGCCTTGAGCGAGAAGTGTACCATCGACGAGTAGCTCCACTTTTGGATTGGGACAATTGTGAAGTGGCACGCCATGCTGATGCGCAACAATGTCTTGGTTAGCGGCGAAATACACAGTAGTGCCTGGGAGGATGGTCAATGTCCGGCCCGCGGGAACATACACGTCTCCAGGCACCCGCACGATGCCTGACCAAGTTTGATCCTCTTGCAGCTCTCCACTGATCGTATGCCTCTCAGGTAGCAAGGTTGGGGTCAGAAGGATTGGTGTAGGTATCCTTGATAGATTCACACGGACCACACTGAAGCGGGAACTGTCAACCTCCACAAAATAGAGCAGCGTCTCTGCTCTGTTGAGTCTCACGTCATGAGCGCCGCATAAACCAGTGACAAGAATGCTCTTCTTGCCAAAGTCTGTAGAATCGGGATTAATATTTATTACGCTGAGTCGACCGTCACATCCCCCCTCATGGCCGAACTCAGTGACAAAAGCCTGTTTTTCGTCAGCACTGAGGGTGATGCCCGATGCACCTTTGATCGCACTCTTAGCCACAGGGGACACTTTCTTGGTTTTGAGATCAACCATTAGAAGGTCGCCTTCAGGACGGTCACCCGGCCCAGCTGATATGTTGGTTACATATGCTTTCGACTCGTCTTTCTTGACCGCCACGGAGAAAGGATCTTCTATTCCTTCAGCGATCGAGGTGACTTTTCCCGACTCCAGATGCACCCGAAATAGCTTACCTTGTCCTTTGTCCACTACATAGACTTTGGTTTCATCCTGACTGAGGACGATGTTGCTGGGCTGTTTGAACTTAGATTGCCATTTTTCACATTTAGCCTCCTCTCCCTTCATTTTACCCTCCAGTTTCACGCGACTCACTACGTTCCTACCCCCATGTGGTCCTATTTCACTGGTCACGTAGGCCAGTGTCTCAGCCCTGTTGACGACCACGTCGGTCTGGACAAAGAGGTCATCGGCGATGGTGGTCACCTCACCAAAAGCTGACGCTGTCGAGTTAATGTTCACCCAACTTAGCTTGCCTGAGAACTCCCCGACGATGTAAGCCTTCGTCTCGTCTTCATTGATGAACAGGCCCCGGGCGCCGGCTAGATCTGGATCAGTACCATTAATGACAAAAGGCGCACTGGCTATACCAGTGAATGGTAAGGACAAAAACCTCACGAATTTCTCGACCAGTGTGGTTTCACACTCATTGGATCGGGCAATAGATACAGGTCCCATGTTGTCAACCTCATACCACTGCCCAGGCTTGCAGCAGGTGCCATTCATCACTCGGATATTCATCAGGGTAAACGCCTCGCTGCCTGCGATGAGCTTCAGTGGCATCTTGAACTCGACTACTTCGCCCTCGGCTGCCAAGCCATCTTGCATAGTCCCCCAGATCTCCTTGCCTGAAGTGAAGTCGCCGAAGTCTCGCCGACTAGTGCGTGGCCTGAAGGTAGCCTAATCCTGGTTACCATCGCCATCAACGTCAATGTCCAGGTCGACCTGCACGTACTCGCCGATTTCACTCCAGTCGTCGGCTTTACCGTCAATGACTACATTGGTGAGTGATGGAAGCAAATTAACTCTTACTACCACATCGTTATAGTCATAATCAGTAGCATCCTCAAATTTCAATAAATAGGTCTTGTCATCTATTTTCTCTATTTTACAGTCCTTGCTGTCCGAATAGTGTCTGCCTCCGTTTTCAATGTATAGTTTCACTTTTGAACCGCTAGAATATGGACCCACCGTTTTACTTCTGTCTAGCGCTTCATGGCTATCATCAAACAGCTTTTTAGTCGCAGGAGAACAAAGCAAATCTCATGATGAGATGCTGTATCTATTGAAATACCTGTTATTTGGACGTTGCAATCTTCAGGTAAAATTATCTTCTGTGACAGCGTAGGTAAGGGCGGGATTAGCGTGTCGATTGGTGAGACGGAAGTAGCCATCGGCGCTATTGTCACTTCTGTTGAAGTCGGTGATGGAACGATGCCCGTTTCGGTTGGAGCCTCAGTTGACGAAGTCGGCGAGCCGTAGGCCGCCAGTAGGATGCCTAATAAAAGACAAAACCTAATTATGGCTAGTGTTCTCATCGTTTCCAGTACCTCCTTCCCTTAAATCCCTTCTAAGTTTTACAACAAGTTCCTTCACAGCTTCTGCGTGATCCATTACAGTTTCTGATAGTA
Source organism: Candidatus Methanophagales archaeon (assembly GCA_003336485.1). Classification (GTDB taxonomy): domain Archaea; phylum Halobacteriota; class Syntropharchaeia; order Alkanophagales; family Methanospirareceae; genus Methanophaga. The sequence goes on along the minus strand of QENH01000012.1, from coordinate 722 downwards.
ACCAGTCCTCATAGAAGTTCTGATGCAGGGTACTTGCGAGAGTGAATAACCGTACGAGCTCCGGCTCTTCAAGTTCCATACCCAGATCAGATATTTATTGTTCAATTTGAGATAGTGTTCTGCTTTTTGCGCATAGGCTTCACTGCTCATAGCATAGTCCTAACTTAGTTGTAATAATATAAAAAAGAATTTAGAATAGGAAAAGAAATATTATGCTGTGCACATATTATAAAGGAGAAGAAAATGCAAGTAGTGATAAGCGACCCGAAGACCGGGAAGGCGTACAAGGTGGAAGGTAAGGATACGGAAGCTCATGCTTTATTCATTGGCAAACGAATAGATGACGTTGTGGATGCGGATATTATCGGCTTGGGCGGTTATGTATTGGAGATAACTGGCGGCTCGGATAAAGACGGTACGCCGATGCGGAAAGATGTATCAGGGTCTGTGAGAAAGCGGATTCTTATCACCTCCCCACCTGGCTACAGACCAAAAGAGACGGGCCGAAGGAGACGGAAATCTGTCCGCGGTAACGAGATCTCAACTGAGATTTCGCAGATCAATGTGAAGATAAAGGAGTATGGCTCGAAGCCGCTAGAGGGTATATTTGCGGCAAGTGAAGAGGGGGGATCGTGATTGCGAATGCAAAATGGAAAGTGCAAAATGAGAAAAATTTAAATTAAATATGGTTTAGTATAAATATGGAATGGGGGTGAAAAGGG
>QENH01000011.1 GCA_003336485.1 Candidatus Methanophagales archaeon | reverse complement strand
ACGAAAAATATTGTTGAAGCTGATTTGGTTGATTGCATGATTGCATTACCTTCCCAACTGTTTTACAATACAATGATTCCTGTCTGCCTCTGGTTTGTTTCCAGAGACAAGACAAACAACAAATTCAGAGATAGAAGCGGAGAACTCATGTTTATTGATGCGCGCAAGATGGGTGAAATGATTGACAGAAGACACAGGGAATTAACTGATGACGAGATAAAGAAGATTTCAGGCACTTATCACGCATGGAGAGGCGAAGGCGGAAAGTATGAAGACGTTCTTGGATTTTGCAAGTCCGCAACACTGGAAGAAGTAAGAAAACATGACCACATCCTGACTCCGGGACGGTATGTCGGGTTTCCTGAAGAGGAAGATGAGGGGATACCGTTTGAAGAAAAGATGAAAGAATTAACCGCTCAACTTAAAGTGCAAATGGAAGAAGGAAAGAAGCTTGATGTAGAGATTAAGAAAAACCTAGCGGGTATTGGATATGAAATATGAACAAAGAAGAACTAATAAAAAAACTTGAGGATATTGAATGGGAAGATTTTGAAGTCAAAGAAGCTAAATCAGAGATTCCAAAAAACAGTACTTGCCTTTTACATACCGAAAAAATTGTCAAGAGACAAACCCGTTTATTTTAATTCGATAAAAAACACATTTATACGCACTGCGAGTGGAGACCAAAGAGCAACACAGGAAGAAATTGACACTTTTTTTAGAACTGCTTCTTTTGAAGAGAAGGATAAGGAATTAACAAAATACACTATAAATGACCTGGATGAAGAAACAATTATAAAGTATCGTTCTTATTTTGCACAAATGAATCAGGGGCACAGATATAATGCGTTAGGTAATAACGAGTTTCTTCAGAAATTAAGTGTAATTAATGATGATCGTGTAACTTATGGCGGATTATTGGTTTTTGGCAATGAAGATTCATTAATAAGAGAAATACCCAACTACAAAATCGAATATTTAGAAATAGCCGGGATTTCTTATGAAGATGCACCAACAAGGTACAGTGTAAGGCTGACAAGCGAAACTAATCTTTTTACCGCGTTCTTTGACATCTACGAGCGATTGAGCAAGAAAATAGATGTCCCTTTCAGCATAAAAGCAGGGTTCAGAGATGAAGATCCGCCACATTTACAGGCAATAAGAGAGGCACTGGTAAATCTTGTGATGCATACAGATTATTTTAGTCCGGCAAATCCAAGAATTCGTGTATTTTCCAATAGGTTTGAATTCTTTAACCCCGGGGCATTGCCGAAAGACATAGAGTTCATATTAAAGGAGGATTTTTCACTACCGAGAAATCCCACTATTGCCAAGATATTTAGATTTGTAAAACTGGCTGAAAATATTGGTAGCGGTTTTCATAAAATGATAAACGGCTGGGACTCACACTACCATCTAAAGCCTTTAATAGATGGTGATTTTGACTTTTATAAAATTACGTTTCCTACTACCACTACCCAGAAAACTACCCAGAAAACTACCCAGAAAATAATTGCATTAATTGATGAAAATCCTAAAATAACCCGGAAAGAACTGGCTGAAGTAACAGGATTAACAGAAGACGGGATTAAATACCATCTTAAAAAAATGCAAGACGAAGCCATTATTGAAAGAATCGGTCCGGATAAAGGGGGTTATTGGGAAGTCGTGAGAAAATGAAAACGGAATTCAAAGATACTGAAATAGGATTGATTCCAGAGGATTGGGAGGTTAAACCAATTTCAGAAGTTTCAGAAATATCATTGGGTGGAACTCCTAAGACATCAATAACTAAATATTGGCATGGAGATGTAAAGTGGGCTTCAGCCAAAGATGTATCAAACTGTAAGTCAAGATATATCTGTGATACAGAAAGAACTGTTACAAAGGACGGTATTGATAATAGTGCTGCTAAAATTCTTCCAGAAAATACTATTGTAATTACATCAAGAGGTACGGTGGGAAAATTGGCTTTATTGTCCGAACCAATGTCTTTTAATCAAACCTGCTATGGTCTCAAAGCAAAAGAAAATATGGATTCACTGTTCTTGTATTATATTTTAAAAAATTCGATAAATAGAATAAAATCCATCTCTTATAGGACTGTTTTTAGTACCATAACTGTACGAACTTTTGATGAAATAAAATTAGCATATCCTTCATTAAACGAACAACACCACATCGCAAAAATCCTCTCTGACCTTGACACAAAAATAGAGCTTCTTCAAAAACAGAACAAAACCCTCGAAGCCGTAGGTCAGGCAATATTCAAACATTGGTTTGTTGATTCTGAATTTCCAAATGAAGAAGGCAAACCTTACAAATCGGCTGGCGGAGAGATGGTTGATAGTGAGTTGGGAGAGATTCCAAAGGGGTGGGAGGTTAAAACTATTGGAGATGTAGCTACGGTCAAAGGAGGTACAACGCCAAGCACAAAAAAACAAGAATATTGGGATAATGGAACTATCCATTGGTGCACACCAAAGGATTTATCAAATTTGGGTTCTCCAGTTCTACTAGACACTGAAAGAAAAATAACTAACAAAGGATTAGCTACTATAAGTTCTGGTCTTTTGCCGACGGGGACTGTTCTCTTTCTTCAAGAGCGCCTATTGGATATTTGGCTATATCTGAAGTTCCAGTATCAATAAATCAAGGATTTATCGCTATTCTGTGTGATAAAGAAGTCTCCAATTATTATATATTAAACTGGGTAAAGTTTAATTTAGGTATAATTAAAAATATGGCAGGAGGTTCTACATTCCAAGAAATTAACAAAGCCAATTTTAGAATTATTAAGATTTTAGTGCCCTCTCAAGACCTCATGAGGGATTACAATACACTATTGAATAAAATGCATGAAGGGATTGCACTGAATGAAAAGCAATCAAGAAAATTGGTCGAGATAATAGATGCGATCCTCCCAAAACTAATGTCAGGCAAAATAAGAGTTCTTAATAATCAAAAAATAAAAGAAGCAGTATAACATGAAAAAAGAGACTAAATTAATACTCGAGAAAGCTATCGACTCCTTGATTTTGAGTATAGAACATTTCAATCGACCAGATGATAGGGGGCGTATTGAGGCGGTTTTGATTTTGCTTGATCCTTCTTTTGAGCTTTTATTAAAAGCTGCTATTTTGCATAAAGGAGATAAAATACGTAAAAAGCGTGAAAATCAGACTATTGGTTTTGACCTGTGTGTAAAAACTGCAATATCTCATAAAATTGTTACTGCAGAACAGGCACTAACACTCCAAACAATTAATGGGTTAAGAGATGTTGCACAACATTACATTGTCGAACTTTCTGAGCAACATTTATACTTGCAATCACAGACGGGATTAACTTTATTTAAGGATATATTGGGAGATATATTCCAAAAAGACTTAGCAGAAGAGCTACCTAAAAGAGTGTTGCCATTGTCAACAACGCCACCCCTTGATATTGCGACATTATTTGAAAATGAACTCGAAGAGATTAAAAAATTACTTCTTCCAAAAACGAGACATAGAGTAGAAGCAACTAATAGACTAAGAGGATTAGCCATATTCGATGGAGCCGTTAGAGGTGAGACTCTCCAACCAAGCCAAAGTAATCTAAATAAATTAGCTGACCAAGCTAAACAAGAAAAAGAATGGCAAGAAATGTTTCCTGGAGCTGCTTCAATTAATCTTACTTCAGATGGAACGGGATATAACATATCCTTGAGAATTACAAAGAAGGAAGGTCCTCCAGTTCACCTTGTCCCAGAAGGAACGCCTGGAGCAACAGTTGTCGCAATAAAAAGAGTCAATGAGTTAGATTTCTATAACTTATCACACACACAACTTGCGGAAAACGTAGGTTTAACATCGCCAAAAACAACAGCATTAGTAAGATATTTAAAATTGAAGGAGGATAACAAATATTTTAAACAAATCACAATTGGAAAATCAAAATTTGGTAGATATTCACAAGAAGCGATACATAAAATCAAAGAAGAATTGCCAAAAATTGATATTGATGAAATATGGCAAGAATATAGACATAGAAGGGAGAAGGTAAATGCTACCCACAATAACAGAATCGCACATAGAAGAAGCCGCACTTGAGATATTAGATGGTTTAGGCTACAAAATACTTCACGGTCCCGACATCTCGCCGGACGGCGAAAATCCGGAACGAAACAGTTATGAAACTGTTGTTTTGGTTGAACGGCTAAAAGAAGCAATAGACAAACTCAACCCAACTGTTCCAGCCGAGGCAAAAGAACAAGCGGTCAAACAGATTCTTCGAACAGAAAGCCCCAAATTAGAGGACAACAACAAAAACTTCCATAACTACCTGGTTAATGGCGTAGATGTAGAATACAGGCATGAAGGCAGAATAAAGGGCGATATTGTAAATTTATTTGATTTTGAAACCTCGGAAACCAACGATTTTTTAGCGGTAAACCAGTTCACAGTTATTGAAGGCAACAACAACAGAAGACCAGACTTTGTCTTGTTTGTAAATGGTCTGCCACTGGCAGTAATAGAATTAAAAAATCCCGCCGATGAAGAAGCAACAATATGGTCTGCATACCGTCAATTGCAAACGTATAAAGATGAGATTCCGTCCCTGTTCACATATAACGAATTATTAGTGGTGTGTGACGGGACACAGGCAAAAGCCGGAACCATCACTTCCAATCAGGAATGGTTCTTGCCCTGGAAAACAATAGCCGGAAAAGAACTCGCACCTGTGGCTTTACCGCAATTGCAGGTTCTTTTGCAGGGGATGTTCGAAAAAGAAAGATGCATGGATCTAATCAGGAATTTCATCACATTTGAAAAAAGACGCCGCCAAACCACCAAGATAATTGCCGCTTATCACCAGTACCACACGACAAACAAGGCAGTTACGAAGACAATAGAAGCCATCAACAGAGATAAAAGAGTTGGTGTTGTTTGGCACACACAGGGTTCTGGCAAAAGCCTTACTATGGTATTCTATACGGGAAAGCTAATCGTCAATAAAAAACTGGAGAATCCGACTATTGTTGTATTGACCGACAGAAACGACCTGGATGACCAGCTATTCAATACATTTAGCGCTTCTCAATCGTTACTAAGACAGTCGCCAACGCAGGCAAAAGACCGGGACGACCTTAAGAAGAGCCTGAATGTGGCTTCTGGCGGCATAGTGTTCACAACACTCCAGAAATTCTTCCCCGACCAAAAAGGGGGTACCTATCCCGTTCTGTCAGAAAGGAAGAATATAATCGTAATTGCAGACGAAGCTCACCGTTCTCAATATGAGTTTATTCACGGTTTTGCACGGCATATTCGGGATGCAGTGCCAAATGCGTCATTTATTGGGTTTACTGGCACGCCCATCGAACTATCTGACAGAAGCACGCCGGCAGTATTTGGTGATTATATTGATATTTACGATATACAACAATCCGTAGAAGACGGAGCAACAGTAAGAATATATTACGAAAGCAGATTAGCGCCAATAAAGTTAAAAGAAGAAGAAAGACCGAAGATAGACCCTGGATTTGAAGAAGTCACAGAAAACGAAGAGGTTACCAAAAAAGAGAAATTAAAATCAAAATGGGCGCAATTAGAGGCGGTAGTCGGCAGTAAAAAGAGAATCGGGCTCATAGCAAAGGATATTGTTGAACATTTTGAACAGAGACAGGAAGCAATAGAAGGCAAAGCAATGATCGTCTGTATGAGCAGACGTATTTGCGTTGATTTACATAATGAAATAGTCAAATTAAAACCCGCATGGTATGGTAAGGCAGATGAGAAAGGCATAATCAAGGTAATTATGACCGGTTCTGCTTCTGACCCTCTGGGTTGGCAGGAGCATGTAAGAACAAAACCGCGAAGAAGAGAACTTGCAGAACGATTCAAAGATCCGGAAGACACATTTAAAATTGCCATTGTCCGGGACATGTGGCTCACCGGTTTTGATGCACCGAGCTTACACACAATGTATTTTGACAAGTCTATGAAAGGACACGGGTTAATGCAGGCTATCGCAAGAGTCAACAGAGTCTTCAAAGATAAACCTGGCGGATTAATTGTTGATTATTTGGGCGTTGCCCCGGACTTAAAGGAAGCTTTAGCCACATACACGGAAAGTGGCGGTAAAGGCAAACCCACCTTCAATCAGGAAGATGCTGTTAACGTAATGCTGGAAAAATATGAGATTGTGGTTAATTTATTCCATGGCTTTAACTATACGAAATTCTTTTCGGGTACGCCAAACGAGAAAATGGCACTAATTCCTGCTGCTATTGATCATATCCTAAAACAAGATGATGGCAAAGAACGATTACTCAAATATGTAACGGATCTTTCAAATGCATTTGCATTGGCTGTGCCAAATGACGCGGCACTAAAAATCCGTGATGAAGTCGGTTTTTTCCAGGCTGTTAAATCGTCTTTAGTTAAAATTACCGTTACCAAAGGTAAAAGCGAAGAGCAATTAGATTCCGCGATTAAACAGATCGTATCCAAAGCAATAGCCACTGATGACGTAGTTGATCTTTTCAAAGCAGCGGGATTAAAGAACCCCGAAGTATCAATATTGTCTGATACGTTCCTTGCAGATATTAAGGGTATGGAACAGAAGAACTTAGCGTTAGAAACGTTAAAAAAGCTACTCAATGATGAAATAAGAACAATGCAAAAGAGAAACCTTGTGCAAGCCCGGTCTTTTGCCGAAATGCTCGAAAGAACCGTTAAACGATACCAAAACAGGAACATTGAGACTGCACAAGTAATAGAAGAATTAGTGAATTTGGCAAAGAAGATAAGAGACGATAAGAATAGAGGAGAGCAGCTAAATTTAACAGAAGAAGAACTTGCTTTCTATGACGCACTGGCAGATAACGACAGCGCCGTTCAAGTTTTGGGTGATGAGACATTAAGAACAATGGCTACGGAATTAAGCAAAACAATAAGAAACAATCTGTCCATTGATTGGACTTTAAGGGCGAATATTCAGGCTAAATTAAGGGTTTATATTAAACGATTGCTCAGAAAGTACGATTATCCGCCGGATAAGCAGAAAGTTGCTACAGAACTTGTATTGAAACAGGCGAAAGTAACGTGTGGGAACTTGACAGAAGCTCCTGCTGCTGTTTAATTAAGTAATCAAATTAGTTTTTGACTCTCCCGAAAGCTATAATAACTGTCTTTCCCTATTATGACATGGTCGATAACCTTAATTTTTAGAAGTTTCCCGGTTTCATTTAATCTGTTTGTAACAGCCTCATCTACTTTTGACGGTTTTGCATCCCCGCTCGGATGATTATGGACCAGAACAATAGCATTTGCGCTTTCTTTTATCGCTGATTTGAAAACTTCTCTTGGATGGACTAAGGATGCATTAAGGATTCCGATAGAAATAATTACATCCTTGATTACTCTGCTCTTCGAGTCAAGATGGAGAATCATAAAATGTTCCTTATCTTTTCCTGACAGTAACGGCAGGGCATATTCGTACACATCCTTAGCGCATTTTATTGGCTTTTCCTCTCTTTTCGATATTGCATGCCTCTTATTAAACTCAAATAGCGCAATAATTTGACATGCTTTTGCAACCCCAATTCCTTTTATCTCTTGAAGTTCGTTTAATGCCAAATCGGAAAGTTTATCTAACCCATATTCATTTATTAATCGCTTTGACATCTCAATTGCATTTTCGCTTTGATGGCCGGTTCTTAGTATTAAAGCAAGTAACTCGTCATTACTAAGCGAATCAGGCCCGTATCTTTCTAATTTCTCTCTCGGCCGCTCAGCTTGACAAATATCTTTTATTCTTGTAGTTTTCGATTTACTTTCATCGCATTTCTTTTTGAAGAGCGCTTTTCCCACATCACGAACCGTCAAATCATATTTATCAGAGAATTTCCGTATTTCATTTAACATATCCAGGTAGTAATCTGGAATCGAAAAGAAATTATTTGGTCTTGTTTCTATTTTAAAAATCTCATCGTATACGCGAGTATTAAAAACGCAATATTTTTTGGGATCGTGAAATG
>QENH01000100.1 GCA_003336485.1 Candidatus Methanophagales archaeon | reverse complement strand
GCGATTTGATATAGTCCCCGTTGAAAGGGTGATGCCCTTTGTCCCGAGAAATGCCCGTATATCTTGACGTTTCATACCAATACGCCAACGGAGAAGTCCGATTAATCTTCGACCACAGATTGCGCACGGCTCTTTCCTTTTCTCTGAAACACCAGATGAAGGCGAGTTTTTTTTTTCTGCAATATTATAGCGAATGACAATCTCTTTGAGTTCTTTACGTTTTACGGGCTTATCCATCCCATCGATTGAGCATGAGATAAATGTCATCAGCAGAGAGTGTATCGTTAAGAATCAGTTGTGCCAGGTATCCAAAGTGAATTGTTTCGATGTCAAACGAACTAGGATCCGGGAGATTGTCAGGATCACTCCCTAAATACCGGACATGATGTTGAATTACCTTTTTTCCCTGTCGCTCGTTCCATACTTCTGCATATCGGATTTTATCTCCCTGCTTGATCTTGCGGATGAACGTTTTGCGTTCTGTCATATCCGTAATGTATATACACTACATATCTAAAGTTTTCTATTATTGTTTATAGTGCTTTTTCAGGCACATGCTATGCTGACGTATGATGAAATGACTGCACTATCTGTGGGTTCGCAAGACCAACTTGACGGCATGGTTATGTTTCATATAGGAGTAGGACACTTTTATCTGCGATGAAAGTGTCTGAAATGGCGAAAGAAGTATTAATTCGGAAAAGTAAGAAAGCAAAATAACTGCACGAGAAAGGTTGGAGTAACCGTAATATAGCTCGCTACCTGGTTGAGTTTGGAATAAGTGTGGGGCCGTTAAACAGGTCTATAAACTCAACACCCACTGCTATGTGGTTCATAAAGGTATATCGGTCGCTCCACATTACTGCAAGCGACCGATATACTATGACTAATTGGCTTATGAGGTTACATGCTATTAAAATCAAATTTTGTGATAAAATGTTATATACGATTAGGCATAATTAGATAAATGAGACAGGTCCAAGTGTCCTATCTTTATTTGAAAATCAACCATGTTATCTAATTTAAAGAGGGCCAAGGAAGGTAAATTTAGTATGGGAAAAATCATTAATATGCCTAACTCCTTTTTGTTTACTAAATAGAGTGGTAAAAAAGATTGCGATAAAGATAACGAAGGTGTTGAGAATAAAGGGGGTGAAAGATAAAAAATGGCTGAAATAGTGATAAGAACAGGTAAGCCAGAATCAGTCATGCCTATTTTGGATTCTGCTATTCGTAACCAGTTAAAACTGCTCAAGACCAGTATAAATAGAACAAAAATAAGAATTAATGATTTTGAGCAGAAATACAATATGTCCACCGAGCAACTCATGCAAAAGATTTCCCTCATCATAAACATACGCCAAAAAACGTAGTTGCCGCCTCCGCACCTATCTTAAAGGAGGTTTTGAAAGAAATTATTGACACATATGTCCTAACGCAGATTGACACAGATGATAAAGATCAACACTGTCAAACTTATATACTGCCGCGTAAATCAGTCTAAATCCATGTCTTTAATAGCAGGTAGTTATTACTACTTACCCCTATACCCCTACAACCCCCTCAAAATATCCTTTATCGCATCTATGCGCGCATCGGTCTTAATAGCGATGTCCGAGAAATGGGTTCTGCTTGCGTGAAAGCCGGCAGACTGCAAAGCGTCAATTAAGGTCGCAATAGGCGGTGGCGGCATTTTTAACGCTTTGCATATCGCATGATGCTCGAAATAATAGGGTATATCCAGCTCATGACCGCATGTATCAACGAGTTTCAGTGCTTCGCTCTTCTTACCCAACTCCCTTTTTCCTAATTCGTCATGCACCTGTTCACAGAACGCATTCTCCTTTATTGCGTGTAGATATAGCGGTCCCGCGATGCGTACTTTCGTACCGCATACTGTACATTCTCGTTTCAGGTCCTGCATATCGGTGCACACGCACCTATTGCCGCATGCGAAACAATGTACAATGAATCCAAGTCGGTTCATGCACGCATCAGCTCGTTTCGCGCCTCGTTCCACACGTGCGATGATCCTTATGAAATGTGCAGTAGAATATGATAGTATCGGCTGTATCGCTTTATCATATTTGCATAGGTCTCGCGTTACCGTACCTAAGAGAATACGAGTCGCCATCTCGGTATGATAGTCAGTATTAAGCGGTTTCGCACCGTATTTCCTCATGCCTCCGGTATGAGCGCCGCATAACGGCGCAGTATCTGTCGCCGTAACCAGAAGCAATCGCTTCACGGACTTGCATGCAGCATCCAAAAACGGTACTGGCGACCCAAACGGGTCTAAATCGACCATTTCGTACCGGGTTTGCAATAGCAGGATGTTGGCGTTCTCGTTATATGCACACGCTCGCATTTCTAACGAATTTAACGCTATATTACGTTTTATTAGTTCGTATGCGGGCGTGCTGCGATCGTTAATATGCACACACATACCTACTTCGTTCGCAATCCGAACACCCCTAACGCCAGAGCCCGCAAGTGCATCTATGTATATGGGCTGCAGTCGTGACGTTAGCGAGGATGCAAAAGCGGATACACTCGCTACGTCTATATCGCGGCACAACTCCATCTTCGGATTGTAAAACATAGACCTTTTGAGTTGTTCGGGCACGATGATCTTTGTAGTTCCCTCTTTTATCACCGAAAACATTTTATATATATATGGACACATATCAATTGATAAATGAGGCGTGAAAAAAAATGCGTTCGCAACCCACAAAAATAATTGGCTTATTAACTATCATGGTTATCCTGCTTCTGGCCTCCGGATGCGTTGAAGACGGTGACTTGCAGACCGAATCGAAATCAGTCGAGCTTGAAGGGAGTCAAGAAGAACTCGTAGCGGTTCAAAAAGAAACAGCACAAGCAAAGGTGGATGATGTAGCAGTTCAAAATGAAACAGCACAGGCAAAGGTGGGTGATACCATTAGGGTGCACTACACCGGCACATTGGAAGACGGCACAGTATTTGATAGCTCTATCGGGCGCGAGCCTCTGCAATTTACTGTTGGTCAGGGCCAGATGATTCATGGCTTTGATAAAGGTGTAGTGGGACTGAATCTGAGCGAATCGAAAACCATTACCGTCCCGGCAGATCTGGCTTATGGCCCATACCGTGTAGATTTGGTACAGGTGGTTGCTCGAGACCAATTCCCTCCGGACTCGGAACTTGAAGTCGGTCAGATGTTACAAGCCAGTCAACCGAATGGCCAAATAATTCTTGTCAGCATAACCAATGTCACAGACTCAGAGGTGACGTTAGATGCGAACCATCGTTTAGCCGGAAAAAACCTGACATTTGAGATTCAGCTCGTTGAGATCGTCTCATCAGCTTAATAATCTGTGTCCCAAATTAAATTTGTGGGTAGAAGTCATAGATTATATACAAATATAAAATTACAATGAGCAGAGATAGACATGTGCTTGAAACCATGGGTAAAGCGCGAGTAGTGATAGAGGACGGTAAGGTAGTAGAAGTAGGCAAGCCACAGCTCAGTTATTGCCCGTTGTGGGAAAAGATGCGAGGGATAAAGGCGCTGAACGAGCGAGAGATAAAAGAGAACGTAGAATTCAGGATACGTGATTTCGGACTGTGTACAGAGGATAGGGAACTGGAATTAGAAGTTTTTGTTGGCTTTGGCACTTCCGAAACATTCATGACCGCACTCCGCAGGGGTCTGATCGATGCCGCCGTAACGGTTTGTGAAGGTGCAGGCACAGTACTCACTTCTAATCCCGCACTGGTGCAGGGGATAGGGGCACGGTTAAGTGGTGTAATTGAGACCACCCCTATAGGCGGGATATTAAAGGAGGTAAAGGCGAAAGAGGGGGTGGTATTGGACCCGCCGAGAATAGACCAGAACGAGGGGTTGCGGATGGCTATTCGCAAAGGCTATGAAAGAGTGGGCGTCACGGTAGCTACACTGGAAGACGCCCAAAAATGTAGAGCTACCAGTGCGCATGCAGTGATATTCGGCGTGCATCTCACCGGCATATCACGAAAAGATGCCAAAGCTTTCATTGAAATCGCTGATATGGTTACTGCATGTGCTTCGGAGCCGATAAGAGCACTCGCAGGTGAGAAAGCTCTTTTACAGGCCGGTACCGCGATCCCGATATTCGCGCTCACTACCGCGGGTAAGGAATTACTCCTGGAACGTGCGAAAGAGCTCGAAACGACTTTGCTGTTGAGTACTATGCAGTTACCTCTGCTTCCCAAAGCGAGACAACCTGAACCGACGCTATAAATGCAAACTGTGAATTGCAAAATGCAAAATGAATACTTGGAAGTGCAGGAAATACTAGGTAAGAGAATCAATGTAGTACTAACGGCGCGTAACCCAGAGATGAATGTCAAAAAATCATAAAATTCAACTAAAACTAATTATAGACACAGATTAAAACAGCCCCTTAGAAGAAGCTTGCAGTAATAGAGAATGTAAAGGGGACGATATAGGCCACTTTACGAAAGGGCCCGAATATCGGCGATATATGTGCAGAAGTTTCCTATTAGTTCTATTAATAACCGCTTAATTATACCAGATATTGTGTGATCTCGTCAGACAGAGAGAAACCGCAGAAATTGACGATTTTATTGCTTTTATTTTATATTTAAATGCTATACCGGGTCTATTGTTCATACAAACCGGTGTTTCTACACGACCTGATATTTACATTAAAAAAAACATCATAAATATATATATGTAGGTGGGTGGTGTTTTTCAGAGATGAATAAGTGGGAGTTGAAATAAATGATAGAGATATGTATATATGGTAGGGGCGGGCAAGGCGCAGTAACATTAGCGGAATTAGTCGCACATGCGGCCATTTCAGAAGGCAAACATGCGCAATCAATGCCTTCTTTTGGGCCAGAGCGAAGAGGGGCACCAGTTCTTGCGTTCTTGCGCGTGAGTGAAACGGAACGGATAAAAATTAGGGCTGAGGTTACAGAACCCGATGTGTTGATCGTGCTAGATCCGGGTTTGCTTCAAGTTGGCGATGTCGTTTCGAGGTTGAAAAAGGACGGGACTGCAGTAATCAATACAATGAAATCGCATGACGAAATGAAATCTAGACTCAGCGTGAATAAGTTGGCGACCGTGGATGCAATGAGCATCGCAAGAGAGGTCCTGGGCTTGCCTATCGTTAACACCACTATGTTAGGTGCGATGATAAAGGCAACGGGAATAGTTAAGTTGGAGTCATTAGAGGCCCCGCTGGAAGAGCGTTTTGGTAAAGTTGCTACGAAGAATATCGAAGCGATGAATGAGGCATATGCGGTGACGGTGGTGAGCTAAGCAAATCTTGAAATTTAAATAAAGAATAAGTGCTTTTGTTATTGTTATTAAAAAGAGGTAAGCAAGATGGGAGGAGAAGGATTAGGCTGGAAAGATTTAGAGATCGGCTTTGTAGTTACAGAGCCGGGAAATGCATCGTCTTATAAAACAGGTGATTGGCGATCGGAGAGGCCGATTCGCGATAACGAAAGGTGCATAAAATGTGGGCTATGCTATATCTATTGCCCGGAAGCGTGCATCCATGAAGATGAAGAAGGCCATTTTGAAGCCGATCTGTATTATTGCAAGGGCTGTGGAATCTGTGCGCACGAGTGCCCAAGAAACGTAATCGGTATGGTTGAAGAGAAAGAGGAATAAAAAACGAAACGTATATTTATATAAAATATATTATTTCTTTGGTAAAGCTTTTAAAACTTTTTTTAAAGAAAGGTTTTTTAGAGAAGATGACAAAAGGAAAGATAGTGGGTTTAGAAGGTTCATTTGCCGTTGCCGAAGCGGTTCGAATGGCAAACACCGATGTCATTTCAGCGTATCCAATCACACCACAGACGCATATTGTAGAGCGGTTATCGGAGATGGTCGCGGACGGCGATCTGGATGCGGACTTTATATGTGTAGAATCAGAGCATTCAGCAATGAGTGCATGCGTAGGTGCTTCTGCTGCGGGCGCGCGTGTTTTCACATGTTCCGCGGGTCAGGGCCTGGAATTAATGCACGAAGTGTTGTATATACCATCTTCGATGAGGTTGCCCGTAGTCGCAGTGGCGGCGAACAGAGCATTGTCGGCCCCACTTTCCGTTTGGTGCGACCATTCGGATGTGATGGCACTGCGCGACATAAGCTGGGTCCAGATGTTTGCCGAGAACAATCAGCAAGCATTCGATCTTACAACATGCGCATTCCGGATAGCTGAAGATAAAGACGTTCTGTTCCCAACGATGGTGCACATAGATGGTTTTTATCTTTCTCATGTAATTGAGGACATGGTTCTGCCGGAAGAAGAAGAAGTAGCGGGTTTTATTCCCGATTACAAGCACCCTTTCGTGTTAGATCCAGACAAGCCTGTGAGCATGGGCTGTTATGGTCCACCGTTTATATATTCAGAGACGAAGAAGGCACAGGATGTAGCATTTGACAATACAAGGCCCCGAATACAAGAGATCTGGGACGAATTTGGCGAGCTCTTCGGACGGCAGTACTTGCCTGTAGAGAGCTATAAGATGGAGGGTGCGAGAGTTGCGCTCGTGACAATGGGTAGCTGTAGTGAGACTGCAATGCTCGCAGTAGATGAACTGAGAGCAGCAGGCGTAGATGTGGGTCTTATACGGTTGCGTTTGTGGCGACCATTCCCCTTTAAAGAGCTTCGCGAAGCAGTAAAGGATCTTGATCTGCTAGTAGTCTTAGACCGAGCAATATCATTTGGTATGGGTGGTCCTGTTTGCTCAGAGTTAAAATCGGCATTGTATAATAAACGAGAAGACCTAAAGATAGTGGGCTTCATCGGTGGTCTCGGCGGTCGGGACATACAGATTTCGGAATTCAAGTATATGGTAACGCAAGCACAGGAAAAGGTGAAGGCGATAGAGCGAGGCAAGGAAGTTGAAACAGTGATTATCGGTGTAAGAGAAGGTGGGGGTAGATAGAGATGGCTAAAGAAGAGGATTTGTTTGTGCCGAGACAGGTTACAACGGAAGAGAACTTCGCGCCCGGGCACCGTGCCTGTATAGGGTGTGGGGAGGCACTTGCGGTTAGATATGTCTGTAAAGCTCTGGGCAAGAATGTAATAATCGTTAGCGCAACGGGCTGTATAGAGATTTTCTCGTCGTTATTACCACAAACGTCATGGCAAATGGCATGGATACATACGCTATTTGAAAATGTAGCAGCAGTGATGTCCGGTATAGAATCCGCATATAAAGTGCGGGTGCGAAAAGGTAAGATAGCAGATAAGAACGTTAAATTTGTCGGGTTCGGAGGCGATGGTGCCACTACGGACATAGGCCTACAGGCATTGTCCGGTGCAATGGAACGCGGGCATGATTTCTTATATGTTTGTTATGATAACGAAGCGTATATGAATACTGGCATACAGAGGTCTTCTTCTACACCTTACGGCGCATGGACGACCACTGCACCAGTAGGTAAGAAGAGCAGCATAGGGCAGGTGACGTGGAAGAAGAACATGCCTGAAATCGCAGTTGCACATAATATCCCGTATGTTGCGACTGCATGTCCGTCATATCCACTTGATTTGATGGCTAAAGTGAAGCGTGGAGCGGAAATGGATGGTCCCGCGTATATACAGATATTCTCCATCTGTCCTACGGGATGGCGTTGTCCGACAGATATAACGATAGAGCTGGGTCGTCTAGCGGTGGAGACGGGCGTATTTCCACTTTATGAAGTCATTAACGGCGAGTACAACTTAAGCGTTGATTTACCGGACTTGAAACCCATACGGGAATATCTGAAAAAGCAAGGGCGGTTCAAACATCTTAACGATGATAATATAGCTACGATACAGACGCGGGTGGAAGAAGATTACGTGAAACTAAGGGAAAAAGTCAAAAGATAACACAAGTATAGCAATTTCTCACTCTGAAAATACTCAATGCCAATAAGGCAGGACACCTGAAACTATTGGTTATCGGTTATTCGTAGTTCCCCTAGAATAAACTTCCCTCCACATATCAAGTGAGATGATATCAAGCTCTAGTTGTTTAATTCTAAAATTAAACCCGTTTATTGTTATTTTCTCTTCTTCGGATAACCTATAATTGACGTCAAGTAGGGCTCATAGTCAACCTT
>QENH01000101.1 GCA_003336485.1 Candidatus Methanophagales archaeon | reverse complement strand
TGGATTTATATAATTATATAAATAAAAAGGTAGTATATCAAAAGTGGAGTACTAAAATGACCAAGGCAAAGACATTGCATGCAGTTTCCGATGGTAAAGTACTGAGACCCGAGGAGGCGGTTAATTTGGAGCCAAACGTTCGTTATCTTGTAACCATCGAGCGTGAAGAGGCAATAGGTGAGCAGAGCCTTTGGGATGTACTTAGCGAGTTCTCTGGAACGGTTGAAGGGCCAAGGGATTGGTCAGAAGAGCATGACCATTATTTATATGGCACACCCAAGCGTGGAAAGGGGCGATGATAATATGATGAATCGTTTTTTTCTTGATACTGCTTATGTGCTGGCATTATTCAATCCACGTGACCTCTATCACGAGCAAGCCAAATCACTATTTCCTTCGATGCGTGTCGCTCACGAGGTGTGGATAACAGAAGCGATATTAGTTGAAATAGGCAATGCACTGGCTCGTTCAAATCGGTCTACTGCTGCTGCCTTCATAAATAGCTGTTATGTCACACCTAAGGTCAACGTAGTTTCTGTTGATCGTACATTGATGCAACGTGCAATAGACTTTTACCGGGATCGAGAGGATAAAGAATGGGGCTTGACCGACTGCATTTCATTTATTGTTATGGAAGATCATGGCTTAACAGATGCTTTAACGACAGACGAGCATTTTGAACAGGCCGGATTCCGAGCACTGTTACGGGAAGATATGTGAGAACGATTCTACTTCTACAATTAATCCTTCGAAATCAGCCTTATTCATCGTCACTTCCCCCTTCTCTTCCTTCAACTTTATGATGTTTATATTTAAAGCTTGATATATTAACACGTAAATAGAGGATAGAAGATGCTTACTGATTATATCGAAGCGGCGCTGTCAAAATCGAAGTATGAGCTGATAGAGGATGAAGAGCCCTTTTATGGCGAAGTGCCAGAGTTAGAAGGGGTATGGGCGACCGGCAAAACGCTAGAAGAATGCCGTAAGAATCTGGTTGAAGTTATTGACGGCTGGATATTAGTAAGACTAGGGAAGGGTTTAGCCATACCACCTATAGGCAGGTATAACTAACCATTCCAAACCCACATCGGAAAAAGATCAGCGTTAATCTTCTCTCTCGAATCCTGAAGCAAGCAGGAATATGTGTTTGTAGCTCTTTGGAGAGATGATAACTTCGTAACTCATTCAAACACTTCTTTTAACGTGTAATAATGCCCTTTCTCTATTTCAGCCATAGCGTTCAAAATGTCTTTCATATCCACTTCCGCCAGCATCTCGTCCTTGTTCAATATTAGTTCAACAGCCTCCTTGAGATTTTCACGTGCTTCATCAATTGTTCCTCCTTGCGCATTTGCACCTGGCAACTCCTTAACAAAGGCTATCCACCATTTATCCGTCTTTTGAAAGACAGCAGTAAACCTGCTCTCCATTTTTTACTCCTACGTGTTACAAGGCTATTGGAATATAAATAGCTATTAGTGGGCAACAAAATAACGATAAAAGGCGAATGAAAATTAAGCATTGAGAAAGTGGTTTTAAATGTGCACAATATAATAATAATGTTGGAGGATATGTCCGGATGAACTGGGTCTTTGTAAAATTAAATGACTTTGAAGGCTGGAAAGAACCGTTATTGTGCTCAGTATGTGGCAAGACGATAGATAAGACTTGGTATTACCCGGTAGACTTGACCGATGAAGAGGCGAAATGGCTAGAAAAAATTTGGGATTGCGAACCGTTCACAGAGTTTGTGGTTTGTGAAAATTGCCTGGCTGGATACATAGAAGCGATAAAGGGGGCGGATTCGGGTAAATGGTTAAAAGATAAAATTATTGAGTTTAAAGAACAGTATAAAGAGTATGGAAATAGTAAACCTTGTTGAATTGGCAAAGCATATTGTAAGCTTGCAACGGGATATTTTCGCAGAGATTGGCAGATCGTGAAAGATAAATCCAGAGAAGGCGACAATATTAGCAGACTGCCGCGATTAATGTTTCTATCTTGTATTCGACATATTAGAATAAGAAAGCTGGCTAAGAACACGGGAAGAGTTAGGGGTGTAGGTGACGGTCCAACAATCACAAAACAACCAATAGAAATTATAGTATTCGTAAATACAAAATTTCTGAACTTGGCCTCGATTGTTAAAATATCCGCGATACCACTTGTATCCGTAAAGCAGGTGCGAGAAATTCCGATTACAACAATAGCCGATTAGGGTATAATATAATTCTCGACGCTCCATCAGTGGATAATTGTCTTTATCTCTGTCTATGCAGTAAGGCGTATCCCAAATCCCTGTTGTGTCTATCTCTTCAGCATCCGGATATTTCTCTTCGTAATCGCTCCAGTAGTTGCCCAAATAGTTTGTGAATGTACTGCCGTTATAGATGTAGCTGATTTCTTTTGTGGAGTTCCATGTGTTGGTTGAAGTCAAATTCAAAGGAATTTTAGGTCGTTCTATTCCTTTTCCAACTTCTGTACCTACTTCTTCTGCCTCTTCTTCAATTAATTTTTCGATTGCCTCTTTGAGTTCCTCTACGATTGCCTTTTTGATCGCCATCACACGATCAGTAAAGATGTCAGTATTGTTAATGATGAAGTTGTTGCTGGAAGAGCTGAGGTAGATGCCTTTGCGGCTGTTGTTGCTCATGATATTATTTGAGATTATACTATATTCGGTCTTCAAAAGTGCTACACCAACGCTTGTATTGGATAAATCCTGATTTTCTACTGTGATGTTATTGCAATTTACAAGTATGACCGGTCCTGCATCTGCAACTTTAGTATCTGATGCGTCTTCTAGATACGTAAGAGGCTTGCCATTTACTGTATTGTTTTCTACCATATTTTGGTATGAAGAGCTAATAAAAAGGCCATCATTTACAAATGTATTGCCGGTAATGGCGTTATTGCCGCTGGAAGAGGCGATGCAGATGCCGTCACAGTTATTGTAGATAGCATTGCCTTTTATGGCGTTATTGTTGCTGGAATCGTAGAGATGGATGCCGTCATCGTTGTTACTGACCTTATTGCTTGTAATGCTGTTATTGTTGCTGGAAGAGGAGAGGTCGATGCCATGCCACTTGTTGCTGACAGTATTATCTGTAATGGCGTTGTTGCGGGAAGATGAGAGGGCGATGCCGAAAACGTTGTTGCTAGCATTGTTACCTGTAAGGGCATTGTTGCTGGAATTATATAACCTGATACCGTACCTGTTACGGTAGACATTATTGCCCGTAATGTTATTGTTTTTTGAAAATACTCTGATCCCTGCAGTATTCCACAAATCTCCCGAGTTTGTTACATTGAATCCTTCAACTGTAATACCATCCGCAGTTAATGTAACTGCACTTCCGCCCCCTCTTGCATTCACAACCGGATAATCTATCCCTTTTAGCGTTACTGATTTATCCACAACCACATTCTCGTAGTAAACACCGGAATAAACCAATATTGTATCGCCATCAGAAGCATTATTTATCGCATCTCGTATCCCTGTGAAATCCGCCTCGCCGCTGGCATCCACAGACCAGGTCGTTGCCGTTGCTGGGCCTACAAAGCCTTAGTGCCAAAATCAATGCGAAGAAGATAATTATCCTAAAATTTTTGTCCATCTTTTATGTCCTTCAACTATTCAGTTGAATCTTTTTTAATATGACTTTTGAAGTATCCATAGATATACAATTACAAAACCAGTAGCTACTCACTTGTAGTCGAACGAAGGCGGAAAAGAGCATAGGAGCGAAAATCAATGCAGCGATTATGTATTACGTGCAAAGGATCACGGCTGTTATGCGGAAGAAAGACATGCCCCTTACTCGCAGGATTGAAGAAACGAACAGAGTTTGCGAAACTGGCAGAAACAAAGGAGTTCTTCGGCCCTTCTACTTCCGTATTCGTCGGCTGGAGAGGCTATCCCGTAGTGGGTGTGGGCCCAATGACCATATTAGAAGGCAAAGAGTACAATGCCGAACTCGGTAGGCTGGAAGACCCGAGCGAGTGGTTCGCACACGGCCTTGGCATGGAAGAGATAGTAGAACTGAGAAGTTCATCATTACGAGCGAAACGAGGCGAAAGTGTAACCTCGCGCACCAACTTTGTCTCGGACATGGCAGAACTAGCGTTAGCAAAGCAGCCCGTAGATGTCGAACTCACATTTAAGAGCAAACCGTCCTTCAACCTCTCCTTCTCCGATGTAACGCGACCGACAGGCGCCAGTGTGACAGTGGAAAAGATGAAGGTCACCGAGAACCCGAAGATACCGAAACAAGTAGAAAGTATCGTTTCCGACGAACTCCGCGCAGTGGAATCCGCGAAAGGGCTATACGACCTCGGATTGGACGTTTATAAAGTCGCCGAGATACTATCTGCGGGTACGTTGGGATTGCACCGCGATAAAAAAATGGTGCCAACTCGATGGAGCATTACTGCAACAGATGACCTCATCTTCAAGAAGCTGGCAACGCAGCTAAAGGAATATCCGGTCATAGACGCCTATTATGTTTATCAATCGTCATACATGGACAACCACTTCCAGATTCTACTGATGCCGACATCATTAGAATATGAGAACTTCGAGGCGTGGTTTCCGGGCTCTGTTTGGAACGATGCGTCATTTCAGCGACCGGTGATAGTAGCAGATTACGAGGGCTTTAAAGGTCGGAAACAGTACGCCGAGGAGGGCGGCGGCTATTATGCGGCTAGATTGGCTGTTGCAGAAGCGCTGCATAAGATGAGGCGGCAGGCGGGCGTCATAGTATTCCGAGAGATCCACCCCAGCTATTTCATCCCGCTTGGCGTTTGGGTAGTTAGAGAGACGGTTCGAGCTGCGTTTGGTAATAGCAGTGAGAAGTTCGAGACCAAAATGGCGGCACTAAAATATATCGATTCGCTATTGCAAGCAAAAACCGGGCTGAAGTTAGCAATACGCGACTTTGAGGTGCAAAGTGTTATATTGCGGCAGAAGAAGCTTACTGATTATTAATGAGTTTTGCTAACTAAAAAAGGCTGACCACGAGATTACACAAGATTAACATCAAAAAGGATAGCCACTGAGACCACCGAGCACATTAAGGGAAAATACTCGGTGCTCTCGATATACTCGAGGCAAAAAACATACTTCCTCTACAATAAATAAATAGAAGAAGCAACTACATTACAAACGGAAATGTTAGGTAAGTTAAGCAGTTCGTTAAAGGAATCGATACAGAAGATAGCGAAAGCGAAGCGGATAGATAAACGAACAGTAGATGAGCTTGTACGTGACATTCAACGGGCATTGATACAGGCGGATGTTAAGATTTCATTAGTGAAGGAGCTTTCAGATCGCATAAGGGAGCGCAGTTTGAAGGAGAAGATGGTTTTGAACCCGCGCGAGCATGTGATTAAGGTAGTATACGAAGAGCTGATAAACATTATCGGTAAGAGCGTTGAGGTCCCTTTAAAACCGCAGAAAATAATGATGGTTGGTTTGCACGGCGCCGGTAAAACGTCTTCGTGCGCGAAACTGGCACGGTATTTCCAGAAGAAGGGCTTAAAACCCGCAGTTATCTGTGCCGATGTCTACCGACCCGGAGCATCTGACCAGTTAAGGCAATTGTGCGATAGAATCGGCGTTCCTTTTTATGACGGTCAGCCGGAAGATAGGAATGTCCTGCGGATAGTAACTAGCGGTGTGAAGGAATTTGATAAGTATGATATTAAGATAATCGATACTGCGGGCAGGCACGCACTAGAGCCGGAAATGATAGACGAGATAATGGTCATAGAAAAGGCGACAAAGCCTGAACAGCGGTTCATTGTTCTGGATGCGAGCATAGGGCAGCAGGCGTCGGTGCAGGCGAAAGCATTTAACGATGCAGTTGGGATTACAGGCATTATAATTACTAAGATGGATGGCACAGCAAAAGGCGGTGGTGCACTTTCCGCTGTCGCCGAAACGGATTCCGGAGTTGCTTTTATTGGCACCGGTGAGACGGTAGATGACTTTGAGAAATTCGAATCAGACGGTTTCATCTCTCGCCTGCTGGGTATGGGCGACATAAAGGCATTGATAGCGATGGCGGAGGAGAGCTTAAACCCCGAGGATGTGGAGGTTGACATCTTGAAGGGTAAATTCACGTTAAAGGATTTGTACACGCAGCTAGAAGCGTTGAAAAAGATGGGCCCGTTTAAAAAGATAATGCAGATGCTGCCTCTGGGTGGGCTTGGTCTCGACATCAATGATGACATGTCCCAAATAACGGAGGATAAATTGAAGTGTTTCAAGGTGATGATGGATTCAATGACGGAAGAAGAACTGACCGAGCCGAAGATAATAAGCGGGTCTAGATTAAGAAGAATAGCGCATGGCTCGGGCACTAGTACTTCGGAGGTAAACGAATTGATAAAATATCATCGTATGATGCAGAAGATGATGAAGAGTATATCCTCGGGTAGAGGGAATATGCCGATGATGAAAGGGGTTTCGATGGGTAAAATGATGAAGAAGATGAAGTAATTGGTTACACGTTCTTCATCAGCCCCTCTTGGGCTGCCACACTCAACTTCCTTTTGCGTGCCTGCACAAAACGCCATAAGTCGCTGCATTCCGATGTGGATAAACCCAACTTTCTTGTGAGATACTCATTCATTTGGTCCGCATACTCTGCCATATCCTCTAACAGCGTACCTATTGTATCTCGATGATGCCCTGTAATTCGCTCAATACTACGAATTCCGTTCTTATCTACCAGATGCTTACAGATATTTCTTATTTCACGTTCTGACAATCGCTTTCGATAAAATGGCGTGCCTTTGGTCTCCATGAAATAGGACCTACAATGATAACAGTAATACCGCTGATGACCCGTGCTCTTATACCGGCCACTCTTGATAATATCCTTCCCGTTCTCGTTCAAATAGTAACGGCATTTGGGGTTCTGGCATACCACATCGATCTTCCCTCTTGGTCGCGCCATATATATATTAGGGAACGCACGGTAAATAAGTTACCAATTTTGATAAAAATAATACTAAGACACCGATTACACGGATTTACACGAGAACGCTAGTAATTACTTTATACCCTAATAATCCCCGTTCTTGTGTTAATCTCGTGGTTTTTTTATTTCGCTATACAAATACAATATTTGTATTTGTATAGCTGCATAACTTTCCCAGCGATATTAATATCCTAGATGGTAATGGAAATAGCATATTTACTCAATATTATCCTCAGAAGACAAACATATTTAAATAGGCATGGTCACATTACTTTTTTGATGATGGGGGCCGGAATAGCGGGATGTCTGTAACAGCAAGCGATTATCAAAGTTTGAAGCTCCAGATAAAGGGGTTAGAAGGAACAGTAGCAGAGTTGAAAAGCGATAACGAAGAGAAAGCAAAGATAATTGCTGAGCATGCAAAGATAATTGCTGAGCAGGCAAAACTAATTGAAGAGCTAAAATCGAAACTCGCAAAATACGATAATCCTCATACTCCTTCTTCCGCGCAAAGATATAAGAAGAAATCAGAATCCACGAACTCATCAAAGAAGCGTGGTGCTCCAAAAGGGCATAGGGGTGCAACCAGACCAACGCCTGAGCCTGACAGGGTGGTGGAAGTTACTATCGATCAATGTGACCTTTGCGGCAGTGCCAATTTAGAGGAGTGTGGCGTTGAAAAGCAGGTTATCGAAGAACTCCCTCCACCGCCCAAGATCGAGGTCATTCAGTTCAATCGTCACAAATATAAGTGCCAGGACTGTGGACATGTGTTTATCGCAAAGGACGAGAAATGCCCTCAAAAGGGCAGATTCGGCGTAGATCTACTTGTATATCTGATAATGTTGAAATTTAGCCTTCGGGGCGTTCTTCGTAGAATCAAAGATTTCGCTTTACACCTTAATTCCTTCGACATCACTCCTAAGGGCATTCAGGATGCAATTTTCCGTGTAGGTGAAGCTTGCAAGACTGCTTACTCTACAAATATCGATAAAGTCAGAGCTGCGACGTGGAATTATATGGACGAGACGGGGATACGAGTTCTCGGTAAAAACTATTGGCTCTGGACTTTCAGGACG
Organism: Candidatus Methanophagales archaeon; assembly: GCA_003336485.1. Lineage (GTDB taxonomy): Archaea > Halobacteriota > Syntropharchaeia > Alkanophagales > Methanospirareceae > Methanophaga. Next base: position 146 of record QENH01000101.1, on the reverse strand, counting down.
CCAGAGGGTGAAGTGGTGGTAGTAATCAGACCTTCGAGGGGGCAGAACGTTTTGCGTGAAATTTTCGGTGGGGATATTAACGGTGCAGGCGTTGTCGATGGCTGGCGAGCCTATAATATCATCCCTGTTTTACAGCGCTGCTGGGC
>QENH01000010.1 GCA_003336485.1 Candidatus Methanophagales archaeon | reverse complement strand
AGGGAACATCTGATTGGTTAGATATGGAATTCCTTGCGAGGGTGAGATAGACAATGTTTGACGATAAGGGCATATTGGACCATCTAAGCTTCAACTTATCGAGAGACATTTGAAATATTATATGAAGAGGGGTTAATTTCAAAAAATCTCTCAGAAAACCTGTCAGATTTGGCAGGATTTAGAAATGTATTGGTTCACATATACTGGCGGCTGGATATAGATGCGATTTATGTAATATTGCAACAGGATTTGGGTGTGTTAAAGGAATTTGAGAGTGTTGTGAAGAGATTATTACAAGATGTTGGATGATGAGGCAGAACAAAAAGGTGACGGGGAAAACATAAGGGTAGCAGATAAAAATAAATTCTTGCTCTACAACATCCCCAATTTCGCTTTTATTATCTCTATCTCACGCTCTAACCGGTCGAATCGCTCTTCTATGAATGATTTTAAGTCTTCTCGCAGCCCTCTTATCTCACCTATGGTATCATCCTGTTTCTCCAGCATCATATCCTGCTTCTCCAGCGTCTTCTTCCCTATCGAGACCGATTCTTCACCGAGTTCGACAGACTTGTAAAGCAATTTCCCTGCAGCATCCAAACGCTCACCTAACTCCTCATGCCATTCTCCCCGTTTTATCTCAAAATCAAAAATTTAATATATATGCCCGGTTTTAACTTATATAGTGATTAGCATGACCGGAACAGTAGCAGAAAAGATAATCAACGGGCATATTGTGGATGGTAAAAAGGCTAGTGGGGAAGAGGTTGCTTTGAAGATTGATCAGACACTTACCCAGGATGCAACAGGCACAATGGCTTACCTACAGTTCGAAGCCATTGGCATACCAAGGGTAAGAACCGAGCTGAGCGTTAGTTATGTTGACCATAATACACTGCAAACAGATTTTAAAAATCCCGATGACCATAGATACCTGCAATCCATAGCCAAGAGATATGGTTTGGAGTTCTCCCGCCCGGGTAATGGTATATGTCATCAACTCCATTTGGAACGGTTTGCTTGTCCAGGTAAGACACTGATTGGCTCAGATAGCCATACACCTACTGCGGGTGGTATAGGTGCATTTGCAATAGGAGCAGGAGGTCTGGATGTAGCAGTTGCCATGGCCGGTATGCCGTACAGAATAAAATATCCAAAGATTGTTGGTATAAAGCTCACGGGAAAACTTCCGGACTGGGTCTCAGCAAAAGACGTCATACTGGAGGTTCTTCGCAGGATAGATGTAAAAGGCGGTGTGGGCAAGGTACTTGAGTACTTTGGTCCCGGGATTAAGACCCTTAGCGTGCCCGAAAGGGCAACAATAACTAATATGGGCACAGAAACAGGAGCAACGACAAGCGTATTCCCTAGTGACCAAGAGACAAAAGCGTTCATGGAGGCACAGGAACGTGGCGAACAATGGATTCCACTAGAAGCAGATGCGGATGCAGAATACGATGAACTTATAGAACTCAACCTAAGCGAAGTAGAGCCACTGGCAGCTCTCCCGCATAGTCCTGGAAAGGTCAAGCCGGTGAGTGAGATTGCTGGGATGGATGTACAGCAAGTTGCGATTGGTTCCTGTACTAACTCCTCTCTACGCGACCTTAAAATCGCGGCAAATGTTCTGAACGGGCATACCACCGCAGATAGCCTACACCTCACTATAAATCCTGGTTCTCGGCAAGTGGTGGAGCACCTCATTGAAAGTGGCGAGATGCGTTATCTCATAGCTGCAGGTGCAAGAATCCTTGAGAATGCTTGCGGTCCGTGCATAGGCATGGGCGCCGCACCGTCATCTCAGGCCATATCCATACGAACATTCAACAGGAACTTTGAGGGCAGGAGTGGAACAAAGGATGCACAGATATTCCTCGTGAGCCCAGAAGTAGCAGCAGCCACTGCAATCAAAGGCGTTCTCACAGATCCAAGGGATTTAGGCGATTATCCAACGATAGAGATGCCTCTGCGGTTTATCATCAATGACAACATGTTCATACGTCCACTTCCACCGGATGAGTCTGCCGGAGTGGCGATTATAAGGGGCCCAAACATCAAGCCACTGCCTGATTTCACGCCACTACCAGACACTCTGGAGGGCGAAGTGCTCCTCAAAGTTGAAGATAATATCACCACAGACCACATAATGCCTGCGGGCGCGAGAATCCTACCGTTAAGGAGCAACATACCTGAGATCTCGAAATATGTTTTTGAGGCGATTGACCCTGAGTTCCCCACACGGGCTTTGGAGTGTGGTGGTGGATTCATAATAGGTGGTGAGAACTACGGTCAGGGGTCGAGCAGAGAGCATGCGGCACTTGCACCCAAGTATTTGGGCGTTAAGGCGGTCATTGTCAAGTCTTTCGCACGCATCCATTTAGCAAACTTGATAAACTTCGGGATAGTGCCTCTGACATTTAAAGATCCCGCAGATTACGATTCGATAGATATAGGAGATAAGTTAGAGGTGGTTATAGGTGATTTGCGCGACGATGTTAGACTCAAAAATCAGACAAAAGATACTGTGATAGAACTTACACACTCACTTTCACAACTAGATGCCGAGATATTGAAGACCGGGGGTAAATTGCCCTGGGTAAAGGAGAGGGTTGGAAAATAACAGGAAAGATAGGTGATATATTATGGCACAACGAGGTATAAGAGAATATGATGCCAAGAGAATTTTGGCTAAACATATGAAGAGCTTATCCAAGGGAACGTTTAAATACCGTGGCAGAGTCGTTCTGGTCACACCGGAAGCGAGCATAGAAGCGGCAGCAAAGAGGAAGCATTGGGTGAAGACCGAAAAACTGACGGTAAAGCCCGATCAACTATTCGGAAAGAGGGGTAAGCACGGGCTCTTACTGGTGAATGCCACCTATGAAGAGGCAAAGAGCTGGTTAGAAGAGAAGATGAATAGCACCGTGGAGGTAGGCAAAGTCCTGGGTAAACTAACGCACTTCCTCGTTCAGCCCTACGTAGAGCTCGATAAAGAGTATTACCTGGCATTCGCCGGACATCAGGAGGGAGATTATATCCATTTCTCTGCAGAGGGCGGCGTAGACATAGAGGCAAACTGGGACATGGTCACAAATGTTAATGTGCCCATAGATGCAAAGATCGAAGATGTTGACCTCTCTCTCATTTTGGATAGTGTCAGCAATGATGATAGGGCCGCATTCCAAGACCTCATAACCGCGTTATTCAGGTTTTATCGCAGATTGCAATTCGGGTTTTTGGAGTTCAATCCATTCACGCATAAGAATGGCGAATTCTTCCCGGTAGATACAGTGGCTCGACTGGACGATACAGCACATTTCCTATGTCACGAGGACTGGAAAGACGTAGAGTTTCCCGCGCCTTTTGGTCGTGAATTAAGGCCTGAAGAGCAGTACATAGAGGATCTGGACGAGAAGAGCGGGTCATCACTGAAACTTACCGTACTGAATCCCAAAGGTAGAGTGTGGACAATGGTGGCGGGAGGTGGAGCAAGCGTGATATACGCAGACACCGTAGTAGACCTCGGATTTGGAGATGAATTAGCAACCTACGGAGAATATAGTGGTAATCCCACTACAGAAGAGACCTACGACTATGCAAAGACACTGTTTGATTTGATGACCCGAGAGAAGGTAGAGGGCTGCAAAGTCTTCATTATAGGCGGTGGAATAGCGAACTTCACTGATGTGGCAATGACCTTTGACGGTATAATACAGGCGCTTGATGACTACGCAGAACAGATAAAAGAACATGATATAAAGATTTTTATACGCCGTGGGGGGCCAAACTACAAGGCAGGCTTGGCGAAGATTCGCGAGGCCGGGAAAAGGTTAGATCTGGATATGGAGGTTCATGGACCTGACATGCACATGACAAAAGTGGTTAGTATTGCACTGAAGAATCTTGAGGATGGGAGGTAACAGAAATGACAAAACCAGATTATGTATTGTTTGATAAGGATACGACAGCAATTATATTCGGTAACCAGCAAGCAGCGGTTCAGAGGATGCTTCATTTTGGCTATCTGGCCGGAAGAGAGAAGCCATCGGTGGCTGCGATTGTCAATCCCAGTGGTGGACGCAAAGGGCTTATGAAAGTGTTCTATGGCAAGGACGAGATATTGCTGCCTATGTACAACAAGCTTGGGGCCGCAGTGAAGAATCATCCGGATGCAGACGTAATCATAAATTTTGCGTCCTTTCGTTCGGCGTACGACGTTTCTGTTGAGGCTTTAAACTACCCGACTATTAAGACAGTGGCAATCATTGCTGAGGGCATACCCGAACGGCAGACAAGGCAACTCATTGCTTTAAGGAAGAAACTGGGTAAGTGGATCATCGGTCCTGCAACGGTAGGCGGCTTTGTGGCGGGCGGCTTCAAAATAGGCAATGCCGGCGGTGCTTTGTCCAACCTTTTAATGTCTAAACTTTACCGGCCCGGAAGCGTGGGGTTTGTGTCGAAGTCGGGCGGTATGCTGAACGAGATGGCAAATATGATCGCTCTGAATTCGGACGGTGTCTATGAGGGCATAGCCATAGGCGGCGATAAATATCCGGGTTCTACCCTTGTTGAGCACTTGCAGCGATATGAAGCGAATCCGGAGATAAAGATGATGGTAGTTCTTGGAGAGGTTGGCGGTGACGATGAGTATGAGATAGTAGATGCAATAAAGGACGGCCGACTCAAGAAGCCTCTAGTAGCGTGGGTTACCGGCACGTGCGCGAAAGTGTTTCCCAGCGAGGTTCAGTTCGGACATGCAGGAGCAATGGCACGGGGTGAAGCTGAGACGGCAGACGCAAAGAACGTAGCACTCAAAGAAGCTGGTGCATACGTCCCCAATTCATACAATGACTTTGATAAACTTATACGCACGGTATATGAGGAACTAAAGGTAAAAGGAATCATAGAAGATAAGGAAGAGGTGACACCGCGAGAAATACCTGTTGATTATGATCCTAGGACTATGAGAAGGACCACCAATATTATTAGCACAATCTCAGACGACAGGGGTGATGAACTTCTCTATGCGGGCATACCTATAAGTGAGGTTATCAGAGATAGGTACAGCGTAGGAGATGTTATATCCTTGTTGTGGTTTAAGAAGCGATTGCCACAGTATGTGACAGAGTTCTTGGAACTCGCACTCATGATAACTGCAGATCACGGGCCTTGTGTAAGTGGGGCGCACAATGCCATTGTGACCGCAATGGCAGGCAAGGACATAACGGCATCAGTGGCAGCGGGTGTATTGACAATAGGGCCGAGATTTGGGGGTGCAATAGACGGTGCTGCTAAGTACTTTAAGGATGCCTTGGGGAGAGGTCTCACGCCGAGACAGTTTGTGGACGAAATGAAAGCCAAGAACATAAATATACCGGGGATCGGGCACAGGGTGAAAAGCGTGCATAACCCGGACATGCGTGTGAATCTGCTAGAAGAATGGGCTTTCGCCAATCTACCAAAGCATAAGCTGCTGGACTTTGCTCTTGAGGTGGAGAAGATAACAACAGCCAAGAAGAACAATCTCATATTCAATGTGGATGGGTGTGTAGGCATAGTGTTCGTTGACATCATGCACTCTACGGGGATATATACAGAGGATGAAATAGACGAGATAATAGATAGCGGCGCACTCAATGGCCTATTCGTATTAGGGCGGACAATCGGTATGATCGGGCACTTCCTGGACCAGAAACGGCTGCATTCCGGATTATACCGGCATCCCTGGGACGAGGTCCTCTATACGTTGCCAAGCGAGACAGAAGTTTTGGAATATTCCGATACAGGAAAGAAGAGGTGAAGAGAAAAGATGACAGATAAGATTCAGATGAAGACGCCATTAGTTGAGATGGACGGAGACGAGATGACAAGGGTAATGTGGGGAATGGTAAAGGATAAACTTCTGCTGCCTCATATAGACCTCAAAACAGAGTACTATGATCTCGCACTAGAAAAGCGGGACGAGACCGATGACCAGATAACCATAGATGCGGCAGAGGCGATAAAGAGGTATAAAGTGGGTGTTAAGTGCGCTACAATAACACCAAACGCGGCGCGGGTCACGGAATACAACCTGAAAGAGCAATGGAAGAGCCCCAATGGCACAATCAGAGCCATACTGGATGGTACTATCTTCAGAACGCCCATAATGGCGAAGAACATACAACCTGCGGTAAGAAACTGGACAAAACCTATCATCTTGGGTAGGCACGCATACGGCGATGTTTACAAGAACGTTGAGTACAGGATTGAAGGTCTGGAGAAGGCGGAGCTTGTGGTCACGAATGAAAATGGTGAGGACGTTAGGCGCACGATACATGAGTTCAATGGACCGGGTATCATACAGGGCATACATAACCTTGACGCTTCAATAACTAGCTTTGCCGAAGCTTGTTTCTCTTACGCACTGGACCAGAAAGTGGACCTATGGTTCGCCACAAAGGACACTATATCCAAGACATACGACAATAATTTCAGGGAGATATTCGAGAAGCTATATGAAGAGGAGTACAAGGATAAGTTTGAGGCGGCTGGGATAACGTATTTCTATACCCTAATAGATGATGCGGTAGCAAGGATAATGAGGGTGGATGGTGGCCTGCTATGGGCGCTGAAGAACTACGATGGCGATGTGATGTCAGATATGCTTGCGGCAGCATTTGGGAGTTTAGCTATGATGACTTCGGTATTAGTATCGCCTCATGGCTACTTCGAGTATGAAGCGGCACATGGCACGGTGCAGAAGCACTACTACAAGCATCTCAAGGGAGAGAAGACCTCTACCAATTCAGTCGCACTGATATTTGCATGGAATGGTGCACTCCGGAAGCGTGGCGAGCTCGATGGCACACCCGAGCTAGGTGCATTTGCAGACAAATTGGATGCTGCTGCTTTAGGGACGATAGAAGATGGGATAATGACTGGCGACTTAGCGAAACTGGCAGAACCGCCGGCACAGAAGACGGTGAACACGGAAGAGTTCTTGGATGAGGTAGCACGGCGACTTGAGGTCTAGGATAATTAATATAGAAATTGATGAAAGCGATTATAACAGGGGGAGCAGGATTCATAGGCTCAAATCTTGCTGAAGTACTGTCACGGTCACGAGATAATGAAGTCATTATCGTGGACGATTTATCTACAGGAAATGAAGCGAATATCAGCGGTTTGGAGATCGAGTTTGTTAAAGGCAGCATTACCGATTTAGATTTACTGCGTAAGACATTTAAAGGTGCCGATTATATATTCCATCAAGCTGCGATACCAAGCGTACCGAGGAGTATCAAAGACCCGGAAAGTACAAATGAAGCAAATGTGACGGGCACACTAAAGGTCCTCATTGCTGCGCGTGATTGTAGCGTGAAGAAGGTGATTTTTGCATCTTCTAGTTCTGCATATGGCGATACGCCCGAACTGCCGAAGAGAGAGGCTATGAATCCGAATCCGCTGTCGCCATATGCCGTGACAAAGCTTATAGGCGAGTATTATTGTAATGTTTTTAGTGAAGTTTACGGCTTGAAAACGGCGGCATTACGATATTTCAACGTTTATGGGCCTAAGCAGGACCCTCACTCAGACTATGCGGCAGTGATACCAAAGTTCATAAAACGTATCCAGGAAGGAAAGCCACCAATAATCTTCGGTGACGGGACCCAAACGCGAGATTTCACCTCTGTTGATGATGTGGTGAGTGCGAATATCCTTGCTGCGGAAAGTGATGCTAAAGGCGTATATAATGTCGCAACGGGAAAGCGGATCACGATAAATGAACTGGCAAACGTGATAATGGCGATTATGGGACGGGATTTGGATCTGATACATGAAAAGCCGAGGGAAGGCGATGTGTTGCATTCCTTGGGCGATATAACAAGGGCGAAGAAGGATTTTGGGTATGCGCCCGAAGATAAGTTAGAAGCGAATTTGAAAGAGACGGTAAAGTGGTTTCGGAAACTCTATTCTTCCGAATAATAAGTCTGAATATACGACCTACAAGCTGTTCTCTCTTTCTCATAAAGCCGCCTCAGCGCATCAGCCAAATCAGCATAGCAATAATAGTTGGAATGAGATGCTTTGTGCTCATACGCCGAAATAATCTTCTTTACTCGTTCTATCGCATAGTCGAGCTTTAGCCATCTGAGGTCAACGGAATCTTCCGGCTTGTAGCTGCTATCTTCGATCATTGTCGTATAGCCGTCAAGTAGGGCTCATAGTCAACCTT
>QENH01000102.1 GCA_003336485.1 Candidatus Methanophagales archaeon | reverse complement strand
GATTCCGCCCCAACCAAATTCTAACGCCTTTATACCTGCCAACTGTCGTGCTTGCACCTCGTTAAGACTACCCAAAAATCCAATCCAAAGTTCAGCGGAATTATTTTTTCCCATGCGTATTTAGGAGAAGTACTACATATATAAAGTTGTGGATTTAATTATAAGGTGGCCCCTTAGAGCGCCGAGACGTAAACGATCCAGTTTTGCGCCGTTATCTTGTCGAACTCACTGAGGGTTTCCCATATCTCCTCAGGCTAACTGCGGATTTGTGCCAACAAAAAAGAGAGACAACAGGGCAAGAGCTCAGAATAACAGATTTTGCGAGTGTTGAGCAGACCAATGATTTGGGTGAGGCTTTACTGTCTTTATTGCTCCGACAGCTTCATGGAGATGAGCTTGATGCAGCGATGCTAGCATTGGGGGGAACATACACGATACGAAAAGAGGCTTGCAGACAATTGCGCATTCAAGCACGCAGGTTGAGCAACTGGGTGTTTTGGAATAGGCAGCTACGAGACTATCATGCTCGGCATCGCAAAGAACTCTCGCATCTTGCAGAAGACGATCTATCATGGATTCATTGTTGATCCTGACGAGGCTTTAAAGGTGTTTCGTGTTGAATTCTATCGTGCTCTAGATACTTGGCGTTTTGGCGATTGTGAGACGCTTTTACAAGCGTGCCCGCCCGAGTCAGAGCTGCCAAAAATTACCGGACACTGGTTGACATTGGCGCGAGTAGCTCTTCTTCAAGAAGCATGGGCGTCAAAGGAAAAATTGGATACAACTAAGACGTTGATAGACTCTTTGCTGAGGCAGGAAATTCCTTCCAGTCTGTGAGGGCGTGCGTTGCATCTTGCTACAATGCTCAATATCAAATTAGGGGATCGCACCGGACAAATCCAACTTGCAGTCAAACCTTTAGAGGAAATGTTATATGAAGGCCGCAAGACAGAAAATGACCGCATACAAGCAGAGGCTCTGAGTGAGCTTGGCCTCGCTTATCGTAGATTAGGTCGTTTACAAGAAGCGCAAGATGCATACCTTCAAGCACTACCGCTATTTGAAGATCTCCAAGCCATACCGGGCAGAGCTCATGTGCTCTGTGGATTGGGTATGACTTTGGAGCAGAGTGGAGATGCCAGCGCTGCAAGACCTCACTATCAACAAGCACTCCAGCTCTTCGAGCAACTAGATGACACATACGGGCAAGCAAAGGTGTGGCATTGCTTTGCACGTATTCACCACCACACCAAAAACAACGAACTCGCTCTAAGGTTCTATACTCAATCTTTACAGCTCTATCAAGAGATAAGGCACATTGCGAACATTGGTCCAGTATTACTGGATCTTGCACAGCTGAAGATGACCCTATGTGAATTCAAAGAGGCGATAATTCTATGCGAGAAAGCTAAAGAGATTTTTGAAGGATTGGAAGATCAAGCAGTGGTCGCGGCGGTATACACCAACTTAGGAATTATCTACTATTCGCAGAGTCAGATGGACCTTGCGTTGAAGCACTGGCAACAAGCCCGTGGGATTTATCCACGTCTGCATGAATCGCAGAAAACCCCGATTGCCGATCCATGCCAGGCACAGGAACTTCAAGTGATTGAAGATTTCTGGGTCAATTGGCTATCAATGTATGATCTCACTGTCCAGAAGCAGACCTTAGCACGCTTGAATGCTGGCATTGCTCTTTTGGAGATGGATATTTCTCGGAATAGCAAACGGACTCTGATGAAAACGTAGAGTGGTACATAACAGCGCATTTACGACAACACCTGCGCGGCGCTCCGGCAATGCGCAAATGTGCTCACAAAACGCTGTCCAATCGTGTCGCTTGACTTGCACTTGAACTCGCCCTTGCGAATTGTGCTAAGGGGTGCAGGCGGCTTTTGTCTTGGCATCCTGAGTCCAACGATTCTGCTGAGGTAGCCGGTTGAGTACATGCCTCAAGAAATTGCTGAAATCGACAGACCATCTAAGGAATGTTTAGCAACGAGTTCTTCAGCCGCGATTAGAGTTACCCCAATCTCAAGCGAAACAGCGATGAAAGTTATCCCTCTACTCTTTCAAGCCTCATCCTGAACTCTTTTCTGTGCCGTTTCTCTTCATCCAATATGTGTTTCAGGACGCCGACCACTTCTGCATCATCAATAGCCTCAATCTGCTGCTTGTACTTCTCGATGCCTCCTGTTTCAAGCGCTATCTGCTTCTCTAATTGACCTCTCAGGTCATCACCTCCGAAATCAAGTTCCTTATGCCCCATTGTTGGCTTTCCGCCTCTTTTCACTATCAGATCAGCAAGCCAATTCATGTGTCTCATCTCGTCAATGGCAATATCCTCTGTTACTCTGCTCGGCTCGCACTGCTCCATTACAAAGGCGTTTCTCACATATATTAGCGTAACTTCTATTTCACCGACAAAATCTTCATTCAATAACCTGATTATTTCTCCCACTTCTACAATTTTTTCCATTATATTAAAAATTAATATGCCAAAAGCATAAAATAAATAAAAACCATGCGAGTTATGGAACCGAAGGTTGAAGAATACCCTAAGTTTGCTACGGAAATCAAAACTCCTGATTTCGCAGATTACGCAATTTCATGCGGCGGGGTGGGATACCACGTAAAAAAGCCGGACGAGCTAAGAGATGCTTTAGAAAGAGCTATGGCTGCAAAGAAACCCGCTATTGTGGATGTTGCAACTGATCCCAAGCGATTTTAATCTGAAGAATGGACGATGATCATACTTTTGTTGTATGCATAGTTTGGTTCTTTTTTATTACACGACTGAAGATGAAGAAAATTTCTGGTGATGAACTTAAGTTATCAAAAACGCTTCGCCTCGATAAAGGTTTCTTTGGTCAAGCTTTTAAAACTTTTCCAAAGAAAGGTTGTCAATGACATCTCCGATAGTATCCGCATCAGTCACATCAAAATCTACATACGCATCTTCCAAGACATAGAACGCACTCTTTTTTGCTATGCTCTCTTTTGTAACTAATTTATCTATTTTACTTGCAACCAGAAGTTCAGCGGCCTTAAGCCCCTTTCTCTTTTCTAATGCAATAAACGGATTTTTTATGAATCTCATATCGGTCAGCGCTCCATTTTCTGCATGTATACCAAATATACAGAAATATTCGGCCTCACCGAAATGCATTGAGACTTTAGACAGCAGACCGTTATTTCCCGTGCATGGTACGGCATACAGTATACATTCCTTCTCTTCCGGTTCTATATGTATTGTAACCTTATCTACGTCTTTCCGCTCGGATTTTATCTTTGCCTCGATCTTACTGCTCAGTTGATGTGCCCTTTCAAGGTCTCTCATGTTCGTTTCTATTTCCAGCTCTACAAATATGAATTTACCAGAGCTTCTCGCCTTCAATGAGTGTATTTTTCTGACGCCACGAACCTCAGATGCTAGCTCTCTTATCCTATGAAGGCTCTCATAGTCTATTGAAGCGTCCAAAAGGACCTTTATCGAATCTTTTAGTATCTCGTAGCCTGATTTGAAGATGAATACTGCGATCAGAATACCCGCCATCTGGTCAAGAGAATAGAAACCCAGATAATTGCCCACTATGCCAAGTAATACGACTGCGGAAGCATAAACGTCTGTTCTTGTATGTTTGCCATCGGCGATTAAGCTGGGCGAGTTCAACTCTCGACCGACCTTGAGCTTATAACTGCTCAAAAGCAATGTGAGCACCAGCGATGCCAGTGCAACTGAGATCGCAGCCGGAACATTTGTCAGTGCTCCCGCTTCAAACTTCTCGACCGATGTGAGAACAATCTCATATCCTGCATAAAAGATCGCAAGTGCAAGGAAAAGGCTTACTATATTCTCTGCTTTGTAAAATCCGTATGGAAAAGTTTCTGTGGGCTTACGACTTGAAATCTTAAGACCGATAAAGACACCGATGGAACTTATAACATCAGTAAAAGAGTGAACGGCATCTGCAATCAAAGCAATGCTTCCGGAAAGGACGCCAATAGTATATTTTATGACTACGAGAAAGGCTGTTACCACTATGGATACCAAAGCGGCTTTTTTATCCCTATCTATATGTACCATATTGTTATATTCTCTTCACTACCTCTTCTATATCTTCAATCCTGTTCAAGACAGAGATACCACGCATCCTTCGTAACTTCTCTACGTTCACTACATCCTCTTTCCGCATTCGTAGTTTCAGGTCACTGCCGTTGGGAAGCGTTGTTAATATTTCACCCTCTTTCTGGTCCACGGGGAAGATATAGACCGGCACGTCCACCTTCATCGCTTGTGCAGCCGAGTTTGTAATCAGCGAATCCGCGATGCCATATGCTATCTTAGCCACCGTATTCGCCGTGGCAGGTGCGATCAAAACGAAATTGTATGTGCCTAACTGTATTTTCCCTGATAGAAAAGGTGCATTTGGTCCTTTTTCTGTACTCAGCTTCGTAAAATATTCTTTAACCTCTTTCAAGAGCTTGTAGTACTTTAAAACCACCACGCCCTCTTTCGAGAGATAGACATGAACCTCCAAGTTATACTTCGCTGTGAGTTGCTCCATAAAAGTCACGCACTCGGTTAACTTATCTCCTGAGCCTGTAATACCCCATGCTATTCTAACATGCTTAACCCCTTTAAAGCTCGTTCCTTCCACCTTCTCTTTCACCGCCTATTTTATGGTTCATCATAACCCAAACCTCCGCAAGTCGATCAAGCGTCTTATAAAGGCTTTTCAAGCCTTCTTTATCTGCTTTAACACCTTCTGCACCTTTATCCTTCGACCAGAAGGTGGCACCGAGGTTTGCACCAAAAGATCCCCCACCTACGGGGACCATCTCATTTATCAGATAGAAATCAGTGATAGCTCGGATTGCAGGTTCCTGACCGCCTATTTGGTCGCCGCCATCAGCAACTACTGCTCCTACTTTGCCCCTTAGCCCGTGGGGATTGCTAGCCACAAATGCTCTCATTCTGTCGAGGACCACTTTTGCTTGACCACTGAGTGTCCCCTGATAAACGGGCGTTCCAATTAATACAGCATCTGCCCATTCAAATCCCGAATATACCTCTTTCATTACATCGTCATGAATACAACTTCCTTTTTTGATGCAGTGGTCGCAGTGGAGACAGAAGTTGAGCTTCTTACCGCGAACAGAGACGTATCGCGTCTCTGCATTCCAGTTCTCTTCTGCATACCGTAACGCTTCTTTAATTATCCAATCGGTCGCGGCTATTCTTGGACTACCGGAGATACCAAAAAGTTTCATGGCTATTTCAAGTGCCTGCAATCTCTTTTCGCTCATAATAATATCCCCCCTCCATTCCCCTTATGGTTGATGAGTTTTCCTTATTTATTTTATACACTGTTTTTATTCCAACCTAATTGTTGGTTTTCAATCTTCATATACTTTTCCATTTGCATTTGCATCAAAACTTTTTATTGTATTGCTGTGTAAGTATTAACGAACGATGGGAGAAATAAAAATACCTGTTGCAGAGGATACATATTGAAAAGGGCAAGCAATTTGACATTTTCAAGAGGATTGAGGGATTAAGAGTGGAAGAGTGGTGATTTTTTGAAAGAAAAGTTTCACATCACCTTCTCCAGACTCATATCAAACATCTTCTTCGTCTCCCGTGCAAGCGCATCCGGAAGACCCGTAATATCCACGTTCAAGAACCCGCGAATAATCACCGATGTAGCCTCCTCCTCGCTCAATCCCCGTGCCATCAGGTATTGAATCTCCTCCTCCGCAACCTTGCCTATCGCAGCTTCATGTGAGAGGTCGAGGTCTTTTCGTGTCGCTTTGAGCTCGGGAATCGAATCTAGTTCCGCAGTATCAGAAAGCATCAACCCGCGGCACTCGATATGCCCCTTTGTATTTGCTGCTTCCCCTATGAGATCACCACGTGCGATGACCTGCGCATTATCGGTAGCAATCACGCGCGATATGATCTCTGATCTGCTGCCTTCGCCCCGAAGCACCGCTCTCGATCCCGAATCAATCACCGTATCTCCATGAGCATATATAATTGTCTGGAATGTTGCCCTTGCATTTCTACCCACGCAATAAGCGGTAGGGTACATCTGGAGCGATTTGACAGGCGTCATCAAGATGTAGTTGCTGACAAATGCGCCTTCATCCTCTATCATCACTGCACTTCTCGGTCTGACCTCCATGCCACGGCTCCAGTTGTGTATCATGGTAAAGGTGATCTTCGCACCTTTCTTCACATAAAACTCAGACACGCCAAGATGAAGTGCAGAATTGACCGCATGGGAGACGGAACAGCCGGAGATGATATGCAGTTCCGAGTCCTCTTCTGCAATTATGATGTTGTGCACCTTCTGCCCGATTTTATCGGAAGATATGAAGAGACAGGACTGCACCGGCATAGTTACCTTTTTGCCCGCTTCCGACCTGATAAAATACCCCTGTGTCTGCTCTAATTCGACTTCCGCGGTGTATTTATCCTGGTCCACTGGAACCACCTTCCACAGGTACTCTTTTAGCCAATCATGTTCTTTTAAAGCATCTGTCGTGCTCATGAGCTCCAAACCAGGGTATTTAACCGTTGAAAACACCACGGAACAGTCACGCTGTAAAAACGAACCCGACCTGTCTCTTTCGGTGGGTTCAATACCTGCATCGAGCAGGTCTTGCTGATACTCAGCCGGAAATTCAGCCAGTGAGTTCAAAGACTGGTGTTCTTTCCCGGCGATATATTCTCCAATCGCAATGTCCTCGCCTAAAGCTGCTTTTTTCCGCTTTGCACGTTCCGCACGCTCAGTCGTCTCTTTATTCGTCATTCCGCATCTACCTCGTTACTACGTACACATAACTCTACACATCTTTCAAAACCTGTCTCCATGACGTTCTTTGTTATCTCGTCCGGCATTCCCGAGCAGGCTATTCGGCCTCCAAGCATCACATGTGCACGGTCTGCCTTTATGTGACGCATTATAGACCCGCTATGCGTAATTATAAGTCCGGACTTATCTCTTTTGCTCGGCATCTTGTTCCTATCCAGAAGCTCACACATTATCTCGCCTATGAGCTCTATGTTCTCGACATCCACGCCCGAATCCGGCTCGTCGAACATGATAAAGTCAGGTGCTTGTGCGAGCAGTTGCAGTATCTCCGACCTTTTTACCTCTCCACCGGAAAAGCCAAGGTTCACATCTCTGTTCAAGAAGTCAATCGAGATGTTTAGCCTTTTTGCAAGTGCTATCACATCTTCGTCTATCACATCTTCTTTTCTTCCCTGTGCAATATTCACCATATCGCCGAGCTTTACTCCTCTTATCTCCGGTGGATGCTGGAATGACATGCCCATCCCTAACTTCACACGTTCGTTAGTAGGCAAATTGGTTATATCAACGCCTTTGAACGTTATACGTCCTCTTGTGACATTATAACTGGGAAAACCAAGTAGGGTCATCAGAAGTGTTGTCTTGCCACAGCCATTGGGTCCAAATAATACGTGCACCTCCCCTTCTTCTATATTAAGGTGTAAATCCCTTACTATTTCTTTACCTTCTACTTCCACAGTCAAATCTTTTATTTCCAGCATTTATTCCCTCATACTTTTCTTAACAGCACAAATAAAAAAAAGAGGATGATTTAAAGTTTCTCCTTTTTTACACGGATATTTATAGAGATGTCGCTCTTTTCAACGCCCGGTATATCGGCAGCTACGATAATCTTGCCTTCTTTCTCTTTTATATCTAGATAAGGTGCTGCAGTCTCTCCGAGTTCTTCTCCCGTAGCTCCGGGCAGTGCTCGCCGACCAAAATAGTCGGATCCTGTCTCACCAAACGCTCGGTCTACAAATTCTTCCATTCTTCTTAGCTCTCCAAATGGGTCCCACATATATCTTCTTCGCCAAACCACCTCTCATTACACCTCCAATTTATTATGTACTATAGTTGTAATAATTATAAAACTTTTCTGCTCTAACTTCAGGACATGTAAAGCTCGACTACATGATCAAAGCCGGTACTCATTATCCACTCAATTGTTCTCCTATCCACGCTAAATACTTATCACCAACCTTTTTATATAACAATTGTTATAGATAAATTATGTATAAAAATAAAGGAGGGAATAGAGATGTGTAGCGTTGGAGGAGGCGACTTCGATTTAGAAATAGAGAAGATGGAACTAACGAGATACAAGTGCAAGGACTGCGAAAACAAGTTTGACGGGATGGGTGAAAAAGTGCTCTGCCCTTCCTGCCAGTCGGAAAACGTTGTGAAAGCA
>QENH01000103.1 GCA_003336485.1 Candidatus Methanophagales archaeon | reverse complement strand
TTATTCATATTTCCTCTTGGTGTGTCATGAACTTTCGATTTATCTCGATTTACGGTCATTGTCTTTATGTACAATAAAATTCTATGATTTGTTTGTGGGACAGCTCGTATTAGGCATAAACCCCCAATAAGAGGTTTAATAAAGAAGGTAGAGACACTGTCATCCTTTTCAGCGAATTTCTTCTTCTTCTCCATTAACCAGTCATTGAGTTTGTTAGTCCAAGATACCACGAACTTGGGCTTTGCTATAGCTACAACAGCTCCTAGAATTATTGGCAATAACAAAAGAATTATCTTTAGCATTTCTTTCTAACCGAATACCACCTCATACGTAATCAATTATTTTTCCTTAGAAATACGATTCTTTCTTTTTTTTCTTTCGATGATTGGTCAAACACTTACTCACAGAAGCTGTGTGTTATTGATTTCTATCAGGGTATTGCTTCCGTGAAAAAAGCTTTAATGTATCTTCTAAAATCTTTATAGTCTCTTCATTCAGTCTCGTTCAATCTTGGAAGCTTAAATTTTATTTTGATTGAGATAGTAAGAGAAGGGATTAAAGAAGCATTTGAAGAAATAAGATCTTGTACTAAAGGCGGATAAGATTCACTGGTAGTCTGTTGGAACGGTGGACGTTTATCCAGGGATATATTTATATCGGTATGTGTTTATGCTCTAACGTAAGATGCCAGAGATTAGAAATATGGAAAACTGGTTGAAATTAAAGATATTCACGCGTGATAATCACACATGCCAAAAATGCGGTTATGTGTATAATCAAAATGATGGTTATATTGGCAAATACATTGAGTGCGATCATATCAACCCAATTGCACTGGGCGGTGCCGAACTTGATCCAAAAAACCTCCAAACTCTCTGTGTCAAGTGCCACAAGGAGAAGACGAAGGAGGATGTAAACAAAATTGCAGAAAAACGTAGAGAAGAGAAAGAACGCTTAGAAGCAATTGAACTGGAGAAAAAAAAAGGAAAGATACGCTCAATACAGGGAGAGTTTAGCTTAGATTTTAGATTGATATAACTTGCTTTTTTCACGTTTAAACAAAAAAAAATAGGAGGAAGAGGGTAAGCTGTAAGTAAAACTCCATCTGTTATCTGACTTATTTAATTTTTTTTGCTTATTTTATTGCTGCCTCGATGTCTGCTCGTGTTACTGTCTTTCTTTTAGCGTGCTTTGCAAGGTTTACTGCTTTACCCGCAATTTTTTCGGCTTCTTCCTCTAACAGCCTTATTAATTCCCGGCTTGCGTCTTCACTTACTCGCTCTGCTCCTGCGTTCCTAATTATCCGGGTTACCGGTACTATTGGTAGTTCACTCATTTTTATCAAGGTTATTAGGCGTTGAGAAGTATATAAGCTTTTTGAATGTTATTAGGACTTGAAAGTTTGGAATAGGAAGAGAGAAAACTCAATAGCTTGCAGTTAAATATAAGACTAGAATATATCCTAAAAGGAAAGAAGATAAAAATGGAGATAAAATTAGAGAGGGCAGATATAGTGATTGTAGCTTCAGCACATAATCCAAGTATAGTATCACCTCAATGGCTAAGAGAAAAAAAGTTAATCGTTGAAGACTCAAAGCAATTCGTGCATACGCCGGATTTTTCTCTCTTTGATTCGGAAACATTTTCCTTGGTGGTTGATCGTGAACGACTGCAGATTACTGCGAAAAAGCAGGATAGAGAGACTTTAAAGTCGCTGGCAAGCGTTGGAAGCGGATATATAAATCTATTGACACATGTTCCGTACAGGTCTTTGGGGCTTAACTTCGTGTGGCTTGCCGAATCCACTGAAGGAGAAGTTCTTCCTAAAATCGAGGTTAGCATTGGTTTCACTAATAATTTATCTTCCATTTTAACCGATCACGAGTTAATCTATGGGTGTATTATTTATGCCAGGAAAGACCCTTATTTATTGAAGCTTATTATTGAACCAAGAGGAAAAAACAGTCTTGTTTATAATTTTAACTACCATCATGGCGTCGAGAGATTAGATAAAGATACAATTTTAGACTATATAGGTAATTTTATGAATTTGTATGAGAAATCAAAAGAAATAGTAGAGAAGACTTGTTTATTACAGGAGGAGAAAGAAAATGATTGACCAATATTACACAGGTATTGAGAATACACTACCTACGATGGAAGAATACACCCACACTCTAATAGAAAAACCTTCGGGGACATCTATCGAGTCTTCACCCCTTAGCTTAGAACGCAATCTCAATTCAGTTTCTCGCCGCTTTGTCGAGATGAGTTTTAGGAAGAGGCAGGTAAATCAAGAAGAGATAGGAGATGTGCTTTTAGACGGTATTACAAACTTTAGAAAGATGTCTGAACTATTAGAGAAGAAATTTATTGATATAGGGCGTTTAGATCGAGACCTAACATCACTTAGCCGACTTTATAACATCCGAAGAGAATCAGAAGTCTTTAAATTTCTTGATGATAAACCCTCCATTATCTCTTTAGTACTAGAAGCACATGAGCGCATCAGAGATTACTTTGGGTCTTCAACAGAACTTGTTCTTGAAGTTATTACTGACCCCGAGGCTACGGAAGATTACGAGTTGGTAATTTTCGTCCGCACGAGCCTTTCGCCAGATGATGCCTTCAGTATGCTTGAGCAATTAGACGAGGAATGGTGGTTAGATGCCTCATCTGATATGAGCGAAAAATTATGCATCCACATGGAATTTGAATGATGTTTGATTGGTCAGATTATTTGGATTTGGCAAACGAACTTGCGGGAGAGATAGCAAGTCAAACTACTGAAGAGGCGAAACTACGTTCTTCCGTTAGTCGAGCATATTATGCTGCCTTCTGCAAAGCACGAAATTACCTGCGTGATATTGAAGGCCGCTCAATTCCACCAACGGGAAAAGCGCATGTAATTGTTCGTGATGAATTTAAGCATAATGCCAATAGGCAACGCAGAAAAATAGGACAGAATTTAGATCGACTAAGAATAGACAGAAACAAAGTTGATTATGATGACTCTATAACAGGATTATCCTCAATGGTGACAATGGATTTAACAATGGCACTAAAAGTTATTTCTACACTAAATACTCTTTAAAAGGTGATAATAATATGCCACCGCATCGCCTAACACACCATATACGCTGCGGGCTATTGCCCTTGCCTTTCTGGACATTACTCCCCTCAGTTGCTACGCTGTATATGCTGTAAACGTTAAGCGCAATTGCTCAATGCATTCTGCAAATAACCCCTCCTTTTGACAAAACACAATAAAATAAACTTCGAACTCAACTCTGCGAGTTTCTCCATTGTTGAAAACCTACCCATTTTACAATATAGGGGAAGTGTCCACTTATTGATAGGCGAAAAAAGGTCGCAAAATGGTCAACAGGGGGAGGAGAGGGGAGATAGGAAAAAGTGGTGATAAAGGGATTACGGGGATTTGGATGGATTATATAAGAATAAGCAAATAGTGGTGGTGATTAAAATGGGGTACTTTTTGACTTGATGATGTCATAGATAAAAATGTCATTTATTCCAAAAGGCTGTAAGGTCAAGTTCTGCCATTTCTATTAACTCTACCATCCAAAGGTGATTGTCATTGGTGATAAGGATTGTAGTGATCGGATCTCATAATTGCAGTTATACTGCTTTCTCGGCTAATAGGGAAATATCAATGCGTATAGTTTCCAGATATGTAGCACGGTATGTGCGACACCGGGCAATTGCCAACAGTCAGATATGCGGCTACAACGGAATGGAAGTTACATCAACATATTAAATGAGAGAGACGATAGTTAGGGCGAGAACTGAAGCATTTTTGGTGAGTGTGCATAGTAGAGTTAGATAGACTGGAAATTGAGAAAAGCTACTGAATGTTTTAAATGCTATGATTTTCTCAGTATCTCCAGGTACGGATAAAATTCTAAGGAAGGGGATAAAAAGATGGCGAAGAAGATGAAGAAGGTGTTGAGTTGTTTTGTTGCGACTGCTGCTATGCTGCTCATAGTTGCAAGTATAGGGTCTGCGAGTGGTTTAGAATTAATTCTTGAGGACGATTTTGACTCATATGCATCAGGATCTTTCCCTTCATCCGGTGGCTGGAATCTTAAATATAATGGTTATGGGAACACATACCAGAATGTTGATAATTCTCAATCAGTCTCGTCGCCAAACTCTTTAAAACTTGAAGGGAAAAAGAATTGGGCTGCCATGGCTGACCATGCTCTGTCTGAAACTCCGGATCAAGTTATATTCGAAGCAGATGTAAAAGTTACCCGACCCGATGGTGGAACCGATGGTTGGGCTAATGCCTATGTAGTCCTCGTAGATCCTGATGTGGGATGGGGTACCCATTATGGGAGAGTCTTGTTTGGGGCGGACCAATTGATTAATGGTAAAATCCCCTATAATTTTGATCAGTGGTACCATGTAAAAGCAAAAGTAGATATGACAAATAGGAAAAACGATGTTTGGATAGATGATGGGTTTCTTGGTACATTCGACATTACAAGTGAGGGATATTATAAGAGTATCCGGTTAGATGCCGATAATAGTGGGCATACTCGTGCATGGTTTGATAATGTGAAAGTTTATTATGGTGATAAAGTAGATTTACCAGATCTCATAATCCAGGACATCTCATGGAGTCCTTCAAATCCTGATGAGGGCGATACAATAAAATTCACGGTAAAGATAAAGAATCAAGGCTCGGGGGCGGCGGGAAGTTTCAAGGTCAAATATTATATTGACGGTTCTTATGAGGACTATGACTCGGTGTCAAAGCTCTCCGCTGATTCAACATCTACCGAAACATTCACGTGGACTGCGGATAAATGTGGTGATGTCAAAGTAAAAGCAGTGGCGGATGCAAATAATGTGGTCACAGAAACATCGGAAAATAATAACGATCGTACAGAGACGGTGAGTATACCTTGTCTACCATCGGATATTGTTATTGAGAATATAAATTGGGACCCATATAATCTTGTGGCTGGTGATCCTGTTGATATTGCGATTATTGTAAGAAACAAAGGCAAAGGAAAATATGTCAGTCCTGGTAATACGCGTGTTGATATAAAGGCAATAGATAAAAACAATCTTATTTATGGGAGCGCGATAAATGAATGGGTATCAACTAGATGGGATATTGGTGATTTAAAAGTTGAAGAAAGTAACACTTTGATTTTTAAAGAGTTCGTTTTTAATATTCCATACCTTGCTGAATCTTTACGTGTAGAGTTGATATCCGCTGGTGATGGAGACGTAAGTAATAACTTCCTTGAAGTGAGTATCCCCCAGGTACGTCATAATGACGATGATTTTTACAAATGTATGATTGACGGTGTTTTGATTTGTTTAACCTCAGGCGTGAAGACTACGGCAGCACTTAAAAAAGCAGGTAAGGTTGTAGATGCCATAAAGCAAACGTTTAGTAGCGCCCAATATTACGAAGAGTTGGTAGAAGATTTAAGACAAGGGCAATATGAAGTTTTCTTTTCCAAGATTGCAAAAAATAAAGCTGAGGTAATCGCACAGGGTGATTGGGGTAGTGGTGGGTTGATCGGTGCTATCAAAGCCAAAGCGGCTAAAGCTTACGAATTTTTCGACGTTTTCAAGAATATAGTTGAAACGGGTATCGCATGTGCAAATGTGTTTGAATTTTATGTTGATATATTGGAAGGTTGGATAAGAGGAGGGGAGGATGGAGGCATTTCTTCGTCTGGTGTTGTTGGTGCAAGCCCAATTTATATTTTAGTTGAAGATGAATATGGTAAGGAAGTAGGCTATGACCAATCTGGCACTAAAAAGGAGGAAATTGCGGGATCTCTCGTATTTACATGCGACCATTTTAAAACGGTTCTTATTCCAGGAAAATTGGATAACAAAAAGATAACTGTTGTTGGTTATGATCGAGAGGATGTTGAACCGGGTAAAACAATTAGCTTGGCTTCGGAGGGTGAAACCGACTCTTCTTTTACTCTGTCTATTGTGGAATCAAGTAAAACAATAATATACGAAGATGTTCCTGTAAATCCGCAAACAATTGGAACAATAGAAATCAATGAATATAATCCTGAGTATTATTTGGATTTGGATTATGATGGTGATGGAACAACGGACAACAGCGTAAAGCCAAGTTCCATCGAAACAATAGGAGCAGAATCCCCAGTTCACAACCACAACCTAACACCAGTAGAGGAATGGAGCAAGACCTTTGGTGGTACCGGCGATGATTTTGCAACTACTGTCCAGCAGACCTCAGATGGTGGTTACATCATTGCAGGAGCTAAATCAGTCAAGTCAGACGGTAATGATGTTACAACGGAAGCCTGGCTAGTGAAGACCGATTCCAAAGGGAACAAGCAATGGGACAAGACCTTTGGCTGTACTGATGGTGTTGATATAGCATTGTCTGTCCAACAGACCCTAGACGGAGGCTACATATTCGCGGGACTCACACCCTCCAACGAAGGATGGCTGGTGAAGACAGATTCACACGGAAATACGCAATGGGAGAAAACAGTTAGTACTGTTTTTGTTATGGCCGTCCTACAGACTTCAGATGGCAGTTACATCCTTGCTGGTGGGAAGGCGGATTCGAGGGATGGACGGCTGATGAAGATTGACCCATACGGAAATAAACAGTGGGAGAAGACCTTTGGCGGACCTGACGATGATATGTTAACGGCTATCCAGCAGACTTCAGACGGTGGCTACATCCTTGCTGGGGCTACTGAATCATATGGTGGAGACATTGATGGCTGGCTGGTGAAGACCGATCAAAACGGGAACCAGCAATGGGAAAAGACCTTTGGAGGAATTGGCTATGGACTAGGAGAGTCAGTCAGGCAGACTTCAGACGGAGGGTACATCCTTGCTAGCGTGACGGCTTCTAACGATTTTTGGCTGGTGAAGACTGATCCCAACGGAAACAAGCAATGGGGGAAGACTTTTGGAGACGCTGGTGGGGAGATGGTAGGGGCTGTCCAGACGAGAGACGGAGGATATATCCTTGCATGTACTACCGAGTCGTACGGTGCTGGTTCCAGTGATGGCTGGCTGTTGAGGACAGATTCCAACGGAAACGAGCTATGGGAAAAGACCTTTGGCGGTCCTGGCGATGATGGGCTAACGACTATCCAGCAAACTTCAGACGGTGGCTATATCCTTGCCGGTATTACTGATTCGTACGGTGCGGGAGCCTCTGATTTCTGGCTGATAAAGGTAAAAGAAGGGGAAGCAGAGATCACTGGTGGAAATATCATCACAAACACCATCGGCATGGAGTTCGTGCTGATACCCGCAGGCGAGTTAGAGATGGGCTCGCCGTTGCATGAAGAGTGTAGGTATGAGAATGAAGGACCCGTCCATCATGTAAATATCGAAAAGGCGTTCTGCATGGGTAGATATGAGGTCACGCAGAAGCAGTGGCGTGCTATTATGGGCGATAATCCGTCATATTTCAAGGGCGATGACATGCCTGTTGAGCAGGTTTCATGGGACGATGTACAGGACTTCATTAAGAAGCTAAACGAGAAGGAAGGCATTGACACCTACCGGCTGCCGTCAGAGGCAGAATGGGAATATGCATGTCGGGCAGGCACCACCACAAGATATTCATTCGGCGATTCTGAATCGGAACTTGGCGATTATGCCTGGTATAATGGTAATTCCGGCGATAAGACACATCTGGTCGGTCAGAAGAAACCCAATCCCTGGGGGCTGTATAACATGCACGGTAATGTCTGGGAATGGGTGCAAGATTGTTGGCATTTCGACTACAACGGCGCCCCCACTGACGGCAGTGCATGGGAAGGAGGTGGTGCCACCCGGGTATTCCGCGGCGGTTGCTGGGACCGCAGCGCCGGGTTCTGCCGGTCTGCTTACCGCTACCCCCGCGGCCCCCGCGACCGCGTCTACAACCTCGGCTTTCGCATTCTGAAGGAATAGTAGCCACTTACTACTTTACCACTTTACCACTTACAGGCTATGTTACAAGTGCGTTGCTTAGAGACTGCACGTATGAAGTCACACAGCCGAAGGTGCAACGCGTTAATGCCCGCCGCGAGGCGGGCGCGAAAAAATCAGTAGTAATATATATGCCAAAAAATGCATTACGAAATGCTGAAACTGTTAAAAATGTTCACTTAGCGCCTGCTCAAAAATAACATGGCAAAGTTTATAAATTATTACTGCATACCCTAATATATGGATAAGCAAAATAAATATGGCTCCTGGTTAAAAGTCTGGTCATCAGCAAATGAGGTACAAA
>QENH01000104.1 GCA_003336485.1 Candidatus Methanophagales archaeon | reverse complement strand
CTAGTAAAAACTGGTCCCAATAAATTACAAAAACCACGAGATTTTACAAGATTAACACAACACTTTTTCTTTTTTAAAAAAGAAAAATGAGAAAGAAAGAGCAATCTTCTCACTTTTACACACAATTCGCATTTACCCATTTTGTTCTCCGCCTGTTTCTAAATCTCCCTTCCCACTCTTTACTTTCTCAGTTCTTCCAGTCTCTTCTTTATCTGCTCTAACTGGTCCCCAAGCGTCTGCGCCTGCGATTCGAGCATAGAAATCTCCTGCTCTTTTGGCACTGCTGCCATGCCCATTGGTGCAACCGGCGCAACTGCTGGTGCTTGCTGCTCTATCCAAGAAGCAAACTGCGGCATCTGTCCTGTCTGTGTGAGATACTGTGCACCCGGTGGCATTCCCGTTGGACTTCTATCTACCCAGCCCGGAGAGTATCCAAATCGCATCCAGCCCGGCAAACCAGTCAGATAATACATGTTTCTCCTTCCATATCCTCCCATTTTTTTCTTATCACCTCCTAAATTCTTTTACGGTCTTGTCATTTATAGACCCGCATTTTGGGCAGGTCTGCTGATAGCATGGCACCCCCGTTTGATGCGACAGTATATAGCCACAATTCGGGCATCTGCATTCTCCAGCGGGGCCCAATCCGCTGCCACCCATTCTTCCTCGCCCTTGACCTCCGCGTCATATTCCTTGACCTCTCCCTCCTCCGCCTCCTCTACCCATGCCACTCATCTTATCTTATCCACCTCCCGTAAGAATACGGATAGCCATAATATGGCATTGGAGACATCCCTGAAGCTGGAGCTATTGCCCCATACATTCCTGTCCACCACCTTCTGGGAAGCCACGGGAAATTCCTGCAGAATGGATAAGGGTTGCCCATTCCCATACCTCTTCCGGGTCCAAAGCCAGACGAAAAACCTCTTCCAAATCCTCTTCCTCTTACCATTTTTTTCACCCCCTTTTAAGTTCTTCTATTCTCTTCTTCACTTCTTCCAAATCTCTCTCAAGTCCATTTGCCATGTTCGATAGTTGTTCGATTTCTTCTTCTTTTGTTCTAGGCGTTAATGGCGCCTGCGGCGCTTGTGGTTGTGGTTGCGAAGGCACTGGTTGCTGCATGCCAAGTCCCATGCCTCTGCCCATGCCCTGCCCTCTACCGCCGCCTCGTCCTCCACCCATGCCCATGCCTAATCCACCACCTGGTGCAGTAGCGCCCATACCGGCATGAGCAGAAACGGTCGAAACACCTGTCTCGTTAAGTCCACCTGTTTTATACATCTCAATTGCTTCTTGCACTGTGCCATACGCGCCGGTTGCAATTTTCACGCCTGCTGTAGAAAGCACCTGAAAGGCATTGGGGCCTATATTCCCTGATATAACTACACTCACCCCTTTATTCACAACGGCTTGTGCTGCTTGAATCCCTGCTCCTCCCGGTGCGGCAATGGCTTCGTTTGTCATCGCTTCGAACGCCATCGTATCTGAATCAACGAACACAAAGTATTGGCACCTTCCAAACCTCGGGTCTACCTGCGCATTCAGGTCTCCTGCTGTTGCGGTTACGCATACCTTCATCTTTCATCTTCTCCCTTTTTGTTTTTTTTCGTCCTTATATGAATATATATTCATATGGATATGTAAATGTTTAGCTCCCCTCCCTAACTTACCGCATAATTCTGAATTTAAAATCCGTCTTTTGCGTACTTCCAGCCACTCATTCATTGAATTGCAAAAGTACATCAAAAGAATCCATTAAATTCAATTTCACCTGAAATAAAACCGAAAAATTTATATAGTTCTTCGAACAATTGTTTTATGGCGATATAAATGGATATCCCTCTTATAATAGATGAAAAAGATCCAAAATAGGCACTTTTGGGAAAATACTTGCTATTGTCACTTCTAGAAGAGTCAAACAGGAGAAGGCAAAGCACGGGATAGCACCTGTGAATATGGCTGGAGTGATGCTTAAAGTCGTTTTAATGTTGACTTATCCACTATCCATATTCAATCGTCCCTATCCAGAGAAGGGAAAGAAATTTTTTAACCACCTAGCGAAGGATTTAATTAAAATTCTATCCCTGAAGTTGTGCCACCTATTTTATCCCAATAATGCTTGACCTTCTCCATGTGAGTTGCTATATCTGCCATTTCTATTATTCTAGCCTCTGGCTCTCTTCCGCTAAGAATGATGTCCGTATGGCCTCTTTTCTTTAACAACTCTACAACATCATCTTCTGTTAAAAGCTCGAATTTTACGGCGTATAATATCTCGTCCAGAACCAAAAGGTTGGTCTCTTTTTCCTCTAGCACTCTATGAGCGAGATCCAACCCCTCTTTAGCCTTTTTGAGATGTATTTTCCGCGATTCATCGCCCTTTAAAAAGTTAGGGGCCCCACAAAGATGTATCTGGAGATTGTCAACACTTTTTAGAAACTGATATTCTCCGGTAGTTGCCCGTCCTTTCATAAACTGCAATATCACTACAATTTTGTTATGACCCAACGTCCTTATGGCATGACCGATAGAGGCGGTTGTCTTTCCCTCTCCCTTTCCATAATAGACGATGATTTTTCCCTCAACTGAGTTCATAATTATTATTTAAAAACAAGCAGTATAATTAATAATTACGCTAGGGCTGTGGCGGTCCGGTATACATATCGGTTGAAAGAGGGGTGTTTACAAGATATAAAATGAAAGAGGCGATGTTCTATGAGAAACTGGAAGAGAACGCGGTTAGATGTCTCCTATGCCCTCATCATTGCAAGATAAACGAATCGAGGCGGGGGATATGTGGGGTTAGAGAAAACAGGGGTGGTGTCCTCTACAGCCTGGTCTACGGTAAGGTAGTTGCGAGAGGGATTGAACCAATAGAGAAGAAACCGCTCTTCCATTTCTATCCGGGCTCTGAGGCATACTCGATTGCAACGGTCGGGTGTAACTTCAGATGTAAAAACTGCCAGAACTTCGAAATTTCTCAGATGCCTAAAGAAGACCAGAGGCAGATAGTCGGTGAAGACGCATCTCCCCAAGAGATTGTCACGGCAGCCAAGCAATATGGTTGTAGAAGCATCGCATACACTTATACCGAACCAACCATCTTTTTCGAGTTTGCTTATGATACCGCGAGACTTGCGCATAAAGAAGGAATATGCAACACCTTTATCACAAACGGGCATATTACGGAGAGGGCTATACGCACTCTCGCCCCTTATTTAGATGCGGTAAATGTAGACTTGAAGGGACTATCTGATGATTTGTATCGAAAAATTTGCGGTGGGCATTTGAAACCTGTCCAGGATGCGATAAGGCTCTACAAAAGTCTGGGAGTTTGGGTTGAAGTAACCACCCTGGTTATACCAACGTTGAACGATTCGGAGGAAGATTTCAGAGGGATTGCAGAGTTCATCAAAAGTGTAGGCGTGGACATACCCTGGCATATTTCACAGTTCTATCCCTCATATAAGCTAACTCATCTCCCCCCAACACCGGTTACAACCTTACGTGAAGCGAGGGGAATTGGGTTGGATGTAGGGTTGAGATATGTGTATGAGGGCAATGTTCCAGGTGAGGGCGATGAGAATACCTACTGCTACCGATGTGGAGCGTTGCTAATCAGGCGCTATGGATTCCAAATCCGGGAGAATAAAATAAGAGATTCGAGATGTCCGAGTTGTGGCGCCATGATAGATGGGATATTGTAAGTTTATAAAAAGAAAGAACAAAAGGGTGTATCCGGGTAAAGAGAGCTTAGGGAATTTCTTTAACAGAAGTTAGTTCAGCCATTTAATACCTCCAATAATTATGAATATTTTACTCTATCTTGTCTTTTTCGCCTTTCTATTAGTTCAATAATTTCGCCCTCAACGATGGAAGCAATAACAATATAAGGCAGCAGCACGACCACAAATAATGCCCCAAAGTAATAGACCATCAAAGGTAGCAGTGGTATTTTTATAGCCCTGCTGTACAGAAAAGCAGCAATCAAACCGCTTCTCATCCCCCGGTCTCGAAGATCTTTTAATAAAGGATACCAGACATAACAATACTTTTGGGTTTTTCACCACCCTTAGGTTTTGGATTATTCATGCCCTCTCTTTTCCGCCGTTGTAAGCCAGAAGACATTCTCCCTGTATTTCAACTTCTTTATTTCTCCGCTTTCCTCCAGCCTTTTTATGCTATTGTGAACATCTCCTTCCTCTACCTCAAATTTCTTTAGCGTTTCTATAACCTGCTCCGCTCTCATTGGATGCCGTCGTATTATTGCTAAAATAGCATCTTCCGGGTTTGTAAATCCATCAATGGAAAATTCCCCGGTCTCCTCTTCGGTAATATCTACTATATTAGCATCGCTAAGAATCGCATGTGCTAGTCTGATGGTTTCTTTATCCGGCGGTACCGCCCACGGTTCTGCAGGTGGTCTTATCGGGACATTTATATACGTTCGATTGGGCTCTATTTTCTCAAGCCTGCTTTTTAGTGCTTTTAATTCTTTCTCTGTGTCATTTAACCCCTTTATCAGCATGACTTCTACCCATATCTCACCGTTATAATCTCGCCTGAATCGTTCCAAACCGTCGACAACCGCCTTAAAATCAAGCCCACGATGCGGTCGGTCTATCTTTCTGAATGTTTCGGCAGTGCCGGCATCGAGGGAGGGCATAACAACATCTGCTTGTGAAAGTTCGTTTCTTACATCTTCTCTGTAAAGCAGGGACCCGTTTGTATCAACAGCTATGGGTATATCTGCTATTTCTTTTGTCTTCC
Organism: Candidatus Methanophagales archaeon; assembly: GCA_003336485.1. Taxonomy (GTDB): domain Archaea; phylum Halobacteriota; class Syntropharchaeia; order Alkanophagales; family Methanospirareceae; genus Methanophaga. The sequence continues at coordinate 3,641 of QENH01000104.1, read as the reverse complement.
TAATTAGCCAACCAAGGCTTTTGCATAAAGTCGGTTCGCCTTCACCTACGAAGGTCACAAAATCTATTGCACGGTGGCTACTTTCTGCTTCTATCACCATTTTGATCTCGTTCAACAACTCTTCTGGTGGAAAGAAGTCTTTACGCAGATTTGTCATGTGCGTTGTCCTACCAAGCTGGCAGTAGACACAAGAATAGTTACAGGTTTTGAATGGGATGGGGTTAACGCCTAAAGAGCGACCAAGACGCCGTGATGGAACCGGTCCATAGATCATTTTCATTTTATTTACCTGTTGGATTGTTATGGTTGCCATAGACTCTACAGTATCTTTTTATAGCCCTTATAGTTATTATAACTTTCTTTTTTTGTATTTGACGATATGAAAAACCTTTTTTGGGACTATTCCCTAGGAGGAAATTGTGCATCGGCTGGCCCGTGCTAAACATGACCCGTAAGAGGTCGAGTATTTGACTGGGCTGGACCAAGCGGTTATCAAAATGCTCCTATGAGAGCGGATGGATGCTTGCCGCGTAGAGACAATGCACAGGAGGTAACCACCATATGGTATATAGGAATAGATGTACATAAAAAGATGTGTAACGCATGCATAAAGGATCTGGAAGGGAACATACAGAAAGAACTTGAATTCCCAAACAAGAGCACAGGAACGGATAAGCTACTAGAAGCTATCGAAGGAAGAGAAGCAAAAGCAGTAATAGAGAGCACAGGAAACATGTGGCTGAGGCTTTACCTAGGGCTTGAAGAAGCAGGTGTGAATGTAGTATTAGCCAATCCGGAGAAGACAAAGGCGATAGCCGAGGCGAAGCTGAAGAATGATAAAGTAGACGCCCGCACACTGGCAGACCTGCTGAGAGCGAAACTGATAGCCCACTGTTATGTCCCGCCGGAGTCAGTAAGGGAGTTGAGGAGTCTTGTAAGACACAGGATAACCATAACGAGAGATATGACAAGGGTAAAGAACCGGATACACGCGATTCTAGACAAGTACGAATTAGAATTCTCGGGTACGGACATGTTTGGAAAGGCAGGAATGATGTGGTTGAGGGGCATAACCAGTAAGCTAACCGAATTGGATCAGTTCATCTTTGATGCGGAACTACGGCATGTTGAGACCTTGAAGAGTTTGATAAAAGAAGTGGAAACGAGAATAGCAAAAGAATCGGCAGAGAGTGAAGACGTAAAACTACTCATGGGTATTCCTGGAGTGAATTACTACACGGCACTACTATTAACGAGTGAGATAGGCGATTTCAGCAGGTTTTCAAGCGCAAACAAGCTTGTCAGTTGGTTAGGTTTAGCGCCAAGGGTTCATCAGAGTGTGAATACGATCTACAACGGCAGAATAACAAAAGAAGGGGCACCGAGGGTGAGGTGGGCTCTGGTACAAGCAGCTCGATCTGCAGTTCGGTGGGACGATCATTACAGAACAAAGTATCAAAAAATCAAGGAACGACGAGGAGATGGAAAGGCAATAGTGGCAATAGCAAGAGAAATCACAGTGCCGATGTATCATATGATCAACAGAAAAGAGGGATATCGATTTAGCACCGATTCGTTTAAAACCGAAAAACTTAAAAAGCTTGAAGGCGAAAGTAAAAAATGGGCAAAGATGATGGAAGTGCCTGCAGGAGGTATGACGGCATAAGGAAATAAAGGCTCTACTGATGCAGTGTACCGATGTCAACACTCCGTTTGGGTAAGATCCCTTCGGTGTTTTTCATGGATGATTAGCTATACAAATATAAAAAGACTATAAGATCAACCTTCTCTTCTCTTTTCATCAACATCCAATATTTAAAAGATCGATAGAGATATTACATTAATCATGGATTATGAAATCATTTTTGTGACGGGCGAAATATTCTTTGATCATCCTCTTTGCGGTGTTGCAATACTGAAAAGAGTACTTGAAAAAGAGGGCTATAGAGTTGGCGTGATAGAAAAGCCAACAAAAGAAGACGAAATCAAGAACTTAGGCAGGCCTAAACTGTTCTTCGGTGTGACTTCCGGAAGCATAGATTCTATGGTTCGCAACTATACACCGTTAAAAAAAACGAGGGCAGAAGATGAGACACAAGATTATCAGGAGGTTGTTTTAGATAGAGCAACAACAGTATTTAGTAATTGGATAAAACATCAATTCAAAGGTTCTATTTTGGTTTTGGGAGGAACGGAAGCAAGCTTGAGACGATTTGTCCATTATGATTATTGGCAGAACAGACTAAGAAAACCTATTTTATTTGATACAAGAGCGGATATATTATCATATGGTAATTCCGAGAAACAAATACTTGAGATTGCAGAACGGCTAAAAAATGATTTGCCATTGTATAATATACCTGGCACATGCATAATAACAAAAGAGAAAGTCAATACAGCAAAAGAACTTCCAAATTATGAGGAACTCACGAAAGAAAAAGAACGTTTCTGCGATATGCAGAACATGTTGACAAATACGGAAGACCTTATACAAAAGATAGACAATAGATACGTATTACAATATAAAAGTCCAAAATATAACTCTAAAGATCTTGATGGATACTATGAATTAGAGTATACACGAGAGACGCCAAAAGAATTAATAGGATTTGAATTCAGCGTCATAACTCATAGAGGTTGCATCGGCGATTGCAATTTTTGTTCTGTAAATCTAATACAAGGCGATAAAATAATTTCGAGAAGTGAAGAATCAATATTAAGAGAAATAAAAAAAATAACCAAATTACCGCATTTCAAAGGTAATATAGACGACTTGGGTGGCCCTTCTGCAAATATGTACGGGATGGATTGCAACAAATGTAACGCTAGCTGCATAGATTGTAACGTTTTGGATCGCAGCAATAAGCGAATGGTAGGTCTTTTAAGAGAAGTAAGAAAAGTAGAAGGTGTTAAGAAAGCCAATATAAGAAGTGGCATACGATTTGATCTGACAACTCCGGAATACATAGAAGAGATTACAAAATATCATCTATTCAATACACTCAGGATTGCTCCGGAACATGTAAATAAGAATGTCCTTAAATTGATGAACAAAGATAAAGGCGACTTAAAAAAGTTCATGGCTGAGTTCAAGAAAACACAAAGGAAATTGTCATTCTATTTTATGACTGCGCATCCGGGTTCTACAATGAAAGAAGCAAAGGAGCTTGCAAGAGCAATTAAGAGATTGAAGAATGCAGAAACTGTGCAGATTTTTACGCCTACACCTATGACCGTGTCAACATGTATGTATTATACCGGGATGGATCCAAAAACAAAAAAGAGGGTATATGTGCCTTATACCTATTCTGAGAAAAAAGAACAGAAGAGAATAATATTTGAGTGAATAATTGAGATATTCATAATATCAAATTATTCGTGGGTAAACAATCAATAAAAAGATGCTTGAATCTCAATATTTTTTCAGTTTAATTATGAATACCATATTCTTGAGTAGCTTTTTGAATTCATCCTCGGTCTCGAATTTGAATCGCAAGACCTTATCCTTGAACCGTGATATTTCAAGATTTGACTGATTTATCTTCTCACAATACTCTTTAAGTGCCTTACACTCTCTAAAATAGTCGAACGTAACAACAATTTTATCAGCAGTCGTCTCTATTGTCGCTGGTCTGTTGATG
>QENH01000009.1 GCA_003336485.1 Candidatus Methanophagales archaeon | reverse complement strand
CTGTAAATCAAACGGTGAATGTAAGCTGGTATCTGAATGAGTCATTCCGGTTCATGAACGAAAGTGTAACGGAAGCCTGTTGCATGTTGCATGCAGAAGTGATAGGTAAGCACAGCGTTTCGGCAATCGCATCGAATCCAAGTGGAACTGACATGCAGACATGGATTTGGGATGTGCTTCCAACGCCAACGCCCACACCAACACCCGCAGTATCGGCTAACGTAACTGAGACTACCGATACCACTTATATCAATATTACCGCTGGAGAAGCAAAACAGATGATAGATGAGAGTTCAAATATTGTTATTTTAGATGTTAGAACCTTTGCCGAATATGAATCAGGGCATGTAGCTGGAGCTGAATCGATGCCACTATCCAAAATGAATTGTGAAGCATGTCGTCACGCCTCTCTCGATAAATATAAGAGCAAAGACATCATCGTCTACTGTAAAAGTGGTGTTAAAAGTGAGAAAGCGAGCAACATCCTGGTGAACAATGGATTTGAGAATGTTTACAATATGCTCGGAGGGGTAGATGCTTGGGTAGATGCCGGATTTCGTGTTGTAACCAACTCAATTAAAGAGATAGTTGCAGAGAAAATTAAACATTCTGGACGAGATGTTAGCTTCGAAAGCGAGATTGCCCAGTCGGGCGAGTTAATATGTCCTATCTCTCCACCCGAAGTCCAACCTCGCGGTGATAATGCATGTTTTGGCGCGTGTGGTGGAGGCTGTCCCGGGACTTGCGATCCTCTATCAAACATATTCACTTGCGGTACCAAAACGCCGGGGGGAATCCACTTCGTTTGCAAATACACAGGGGTCATTAAGTGCGGAACACATCAGGGCTGTCGTGACCATGATAAGTGCTACCAGCGCTGCAGGGATAAAGGGATTGATTGCCCGACATTTCCTCGACCGAAATGTTGTAAAGATTGTGATGATAAATGCACGGATCAATACGGCTATTGGAAATGTTTCAACTGGATGAGGGGCAAAGGTACCTTCGACGGTTATATCACCTACGCGAATGAGCCAATCCTGATCCCATGTGAGGAACCTACGCCTTATTGTGTAGATGGCAAATGTGTCGAATGTCGCACAAATGCAGATTGTGATGATGGAGATCCCTGCACAACCGATACATGTGTAGATGGAGAATGTGTGCATGAACAGATACAGACACCCGAATGTTGTTCGAATACAGGTATGTCAGCAATGCAAGGTTCGAGCAGCCCACCAACAGAGCCACCGACAGGAAATGCAAGGGCACCAAGCTACTCTGCTTCGGGGAGCATGGGGCCCTCAGGCTCAGCATCATACACTACACCCATCGGGCCCAGCACATCAGAAGCATTTTTCGGCATCAGATGGGGTGGGAGTGATCTGAACCTGATTCTCCATTCGCCGGACGGCACAACGATTGACCCATCCTCAAACATCTCCTCGGTATATTATGTGCAGAATGCGACCTGCGAGTACTATATAATACTGAATCCAGAGCCTGGAACATGGACGATGGATGTTAAACCCATTGATGTGCCAGAAAGTGGCGAGAATTACACCGTATTCGTGTATGAGGGTGACGATGCCGTCTTCAACGATATATACTCTGATTATGGGACGGCAGCTGTTGGCGGATGGTATGAACGCATCAACGTAGAGGTGGGCGTCAATATCACGGTACCTGGCTTGTACAAGGTGAACGGGTCGCTCTACGATGCGAACGGTAACGAGGCGATTCTGGTCTCCAAAGAGACCTACTTAGATGTGGGCAACCAGTCGGTGACACTGAAATTTTACGGGATGCGTCAGCCTGGCGCTTACTATCTGAGGAACCTGACACTCTATGAGGTCCTCTACTATGGCGTGGTAAAGGCTCTGGATCATCGCGGAGAAGCTTACACGACAAGGGTGTATCATGACCTCGATCCAAACCCCCAACTGGCTATGTTGACAGGACATTACGCTGATCATGGCACGGACGTCGATGGCGATGAGCTGTACGAATTCCTGACCGTGGATGTGGGCGTCAATGTGATCTTGCCTGGGCAGTATACCCTAATAGGCTACCTATATGACCTCAACTGGTCGGAAGTAGTCTGGTCGATAGACCATGAGATCTTTGAGGTCGGATACCATACTATGCATCTGGACTTCGATGGTAAAACCATAGAGAAACATGGGGTAAACGGGCCGTACCGTCTCGGAAATCTATTCCTTGCTGGGAGAAACTGGACGGTGAAGGATGCCGTATGGTACGCATACACCACTTCTATGTACAATTCCTCGGACTTCGTCGATCCCGTTCGCACGGAGAAGGTGATTTCGGGGAATGGATCTGGCGAGCTCGCCTTGACGGTCACTGTACAAGACACAGCGCCTGTATTCTTGGAAAGGTACAGCTACGACCTCGTAGGCATCAACGTCCCCCCGATCTCCACGCCGTGGAACCGCACAACACCGGGATATGGCTACGATTTCCTTGGCGTATCTATTCCTGGCAAGCCAAACAATTACACTGTGACCGCTGTGGGGGTGGAGAACCTCAACATCGGCCTCAAGCAGCTTCGGGGCAACCGCTCCAGGACCTGGATAACCACCCGGATCGAAGCTACTGAGAACAGCACGGCCACAGAGACAGACCTGATCTCCCCAGGCAACTACCACGTGAAGATATTCGGCGATGCGGCTGAGAATGTATCCCTGGTAGACCTGACCCTGGCTCTGGTCAAGAATGTAGTAGTGAACGGCAGATTCAACCTCAGCATCAATACCACCGGATTTCCCTCTGCCGACTACTCGATAATTGCAAAGGCTATCAACGGATCTTTCTGCTTTGATGAGATCGCATTTGATGGTTTACTATTGGCTCCTTAAAACCTTTTTGCAAGCAAAAAGGTTTACTAAACACTTTTTCTTTTAACAAAAGAAAACCTGTGCTAAAAGAAAATTTTGGTATATTTTCAGTCACGGTTTTTTTACCGAAGGTAAAAAAGTTGTTGGTCACGCTTTCTTTTCCAAAGAAAGGTTGTATTGTAAAAGGCAGAAAAAATGGATCGCAGCGCAGTAATAGTAATTTTTATTGCAGTGGTGTTGTCCGTTACAGGAGTGAGTGCACAGGAAAGGCTAAAAATGGATGAGAACTATAGCATCAGTGTGGTGATCGAGACCGCCGGTATAATAGAGAATTTGACCGTTGCAGCACATACGAATTCCACTGATGAGGGAAATTGGATACTGCTTGAGAATGGCGAGTCAGTACTTCTGCCAAATATCACATACCGCTACGAAGGCGTAAACTATACAAATTATACAAGTAATGGAACAACTGTTACTATTACTAGAAATCCAAAATTGACCAATAAAACGGTCTTTTATCCTTACAAGCACCATCAAGTGTATACCCCTGGTAGCGTAAACAACATAACTGCGGTTTTCTATGGTTCCACTTGTTTTGCAAATATTAATGTGGATGCACACCTTATAAATATAACCGCATCCGATATGATAAATATGTTAGACGAGGCACTGGCTGGCAACACCAGCCCCTTCCATAACCTATTGAACGAAACATTTTGTTCGACAAAAAAAACGCTGAATGCTACTGGAGATGCTGAACTGGATTTAGGCAGACCTACGGCTGGTGAGTATATGATTGTTATCATCAATCGAACCAATAGGGATATAACTTTATTCGCTACTGCACCAGTCCATGTGTTGAAATATGAATTGTCGGTAACAGTATCGCCATTAGCGCCGCAGCCCGGGGATTTCATTGACATCGCTGTTGAACTGCTAGATGCCACGAAGTGGAACTATAGCTATCATGCTATATTGATGCATGAAGATGATTATAGAGCGGCTATTGTACTTCAGAGCAATGTAACAATAGCAGAGCATGGCTTTAATATCAGCCTAAACAATGTGAGGCTGAATAAAACGGAGATTACAGGTCTTGATAGATACACGCTCATAGAAATAGTAGAGAAGACAACGAAAAATGCATCTGTCGGATTCACAAAATCAAAACAAACAACGGCTTCACTGACGCTGATAACAGAAGCTAACATGAAATTAGGCGAATATGTGCTGCTCGTTGTAGTCAACAGTCCTGATGAGAAACTTATAGCGTTAAACAAAACAAAAATCTCTTTTCCCTCAATGGGTGGTTAAGATCAAAATGTTAATAAAACAAACAGTCCGGATAATATTGTTAATTTTGATTTTGCCCCTCTTATTCGCAATTACGACAACCGCAGCCATCTCTGAGCTTGAGATAATCCCCAAAAATCCTGTGCCGGGTGATGATATAAATATATTTGGTGTTGCATCACCAAATCAGGAGATCACAATAACTTCTTCTTTCCATGATATTAGGCCGGTTTCCGCGGGAAAATATCGGTATGATCTTAACGATATTGAAGTTCCGTTAAAACCTAACAGATTCTCAGTGGCCAGTATGAACGTCAAGAACCTTAGGGTTGGGGTTAGAACCGAAATATGGATCACTAAGGGCATTAATGCCTCTGAAGGTGTGGCAACAATATCCTTCGACGATGTTCCACATGGAAATTATGACATCAAAATATTTGGAGATGCGCTTAATGGAACTTCCACAGTTGAGATAGATGTGACAGCCTTAGCGAAAATAAAAGCAGACTCAGATGGCAACTTTAAGACAAGAATCGGCACAAAAGGTTTCCCCACTGGCGAATACACCATAACGGCCGCGGCTCCTGATGGCGCTAGTAAAACTATAACTGTGTTTTCAGACGAAGAACCTACCTCTGCTCTAACAAGCACCAGTATGCCTCCAACAATAACACCAACAAAGACTCCAAGAATAACACCAATCACAACACCAGTAGTGCTAACTCTAGCTCCTTCTGTAACAATTGCTGGCGTAACAGAACTGAATGTAACCCCTCAAGTGGTTGTACCAGGTGAGACGTTATCAATATCAGGGGAGACATCACCAAATGAGGAGATATGGATAGATTCATCATTTGAGCTGTCATTACCGATTTCGGATGGTAGATATAGCGCGGAGTTCCTGGGTATCTCTTTTATAGAGGGTGAAAAGAAATTTTCGGCACGGGCTGAAAATATACAAAATATTCAAATGTCGCTATCGCCGTTTACAGCTACCTGCAACGGCGAGACGATTGAGGTTAGCACAAATATATTGGGGGCAACGATACCGCTGATAGAGAAGCCTCTGGAAATAACAAATGGGACTGTAACGCTTTCTTTTTCTTTTCCGATGAAAATATCCGGGTTTGATATAGACATACCACCGGGCAAAAAGGACATCAAGATTTCAGGCGATGCCATAGACGATGCGAGTACAGTAAACCTGAAAGTTGCCACTTCTATTAAGGTCATCGCTGATCCAAACGGCGATTTTATACTCGATATACATACCGCGGGTGTCCCTTTCGGGGAGTTCTTGATTACCGCAATGGGACTAGAAAAGACTGTTCAAATTGTTCGTACTAAACCTACACCAGGACCAGAGGAGTCGCCTTCAGTGAGTCAAACGCCAAGACCATCTCCTACACCAAGTCCCTCACAATACCAAATACTTGGATTTGTAATTGTATTCGCTATCCTATTAGCAATTGCGTATTTGGTGCTTAGACACAAAAGGAACTTTTTAAAAAAATGAAAAATACTGCACTTATAATGACGACGGTAATATTGGCATTGATGTCTATGATGTCGGTGGCAAGTGCACACGACAGCATAATCATCAATGAGATATTTAATCCAGCAGTGAATGCAACTGATACAAATGGGAATTACAATGATACTGTAAACATTACGTTGGCAGTAAAAGAAACAAATGGAGCCGTAATACCCTTTCCAGGACGTATGCCTACGATTCATCTATCTAATATCACATTTGACGCTATAATCTCTAGCCCCGGGAACATCGAATGGCATCCACACTATGTGACTTTTAGTGGGACTGGTAGTCTGGACAGGATGGACAGAGGCTGGTGGGAGTTCGGGGTTTACGATACACAAACCAACTGGAGTATAGACCTGCACGGTGATTTTGACCATGTCTGCGAAAAGGTCATACTAAAACGGTTAGTGACCGGAAAGGAAGGAATAGAAGTAGCGAATTTGGCCTTTTTTGACCTTTTGAACTTTGACCCAATGTGTGTGATGCTTGATTTCCCGTTGTGGATCGGAAAAAACTGGACGAGTACCACCAAAATCACAGGCAGGTTAGTCGATGAAACAGGCACCGTGATCCCAATTGATACCGTCGCAGTAGTATCAGGTGCAGTTACCGATGCAATCGAGAATAATATCCGTTTTGAGGTGGCGGGACAGTTTGTATCGTGCTTGATAAGGTACAATATAGAGATATCTTACCCAACAGGATATATATCAAATAATCGAGATTTGCACGGGATTCCTCTATCCAACATTACTTTTGACATAATTCCAAGGCCCAAGAACATTGAAGAGAATTTCGAAAAAAATCAGGAAACAGTTGTATATAGCCCAAAAGTATATGGGGCATGGAACGGCGGTAAATCATTAGTCTCCAAAGCGCATGCCATATACTCTTGGCAAGGATCACACAATGGGTGGGTGTTACAGGATAGTACAATTTACAGTTATACAAAAATGACCGGTATGTTGGATATTGTCAGTAAAGAACCCAAAATGGAACGGTTAGTGATAGAGTTGGAACCAGGAGCAGAAGTAGCGAATTTGTCCTTTGACCCGATGTTTGAGTTGTTTTATTTCCCATTGTATGTTGGAAAAAACTGGACGGCTACAACCAATGTCACGGGCATACTAGTCAATGAAACCGGCATAGTTATTCCAATAGACTCCTTTGCGGTAGTTGCAGGTGCTGTGATCGAAGAAGTAGAAGTAATCGATGAAATGGACCAGACACCAACTTTCGGCCTAGTAATTGAAAATAATATCAGTTTTGAAGTAGAGGGTGCACTTGTATCCTGCTTGATAAAATACTGGGTAGGGGAACCGCCTACAATTTTTCCGCGAGATTTATATGATGATTTTGCAGAAAAAAGAGAAGGGGCGGAGGGGACATAAGTAAGTATTTGAAACGGAATGACTAAATATATCATAACCCTTTATAGCGGTGGAATTCGCCCACTCGGACATTTTTACTATTTGCAAACACGATGGAAATGTTGGGTACGATAGATGAGAAATTAAAAAATCACTGACTTTTTCGATTGTGCCAAAAGAAAGAAATAAATAAATAAACGAAGCTATGCCTATTATACCAATGAAAATCTTTGTTAGTTCAACGTATTTGGACTTGAACAAGTATCGGGCTGAAGCAAAGAAGGCGATAGAAGAAAGTGGAAACGAATTTGTAGGAATGGAAACGTTTCAGAGCCACACACATGAACCTACGGAATTTTGCCCTGAGCGAGTAGAAGAATGCGATGCTTTTGTTCTCCTTGTTGCATATAGATATGGGTATATACCAGAAGGGACGGAGATTTCAATAACGCAATTAGTGTATGAACACGCTCTGAGGAATAAGATTCCTGTTCGGGTTTATCTGACTGATGCTGTGTATCCGTGGCAGCCTAAATTTATAGATAAAAGTCGTGAATCCATTGAGGGATTCCGTACTTCGCTCTTGAGGGAACATACTTGCTCATTTTTTACAACCTCAGATGGTCTTTATGATATATTAACGTTGGATCTAAAGCAATTTCCCGTTCTGCCGTATATCGCTCATCCATACGCATTACAGGCGAATTTCACAGGCAGAGAGCAAGAGAGGAAAATGTTAACTGATTGGCTGACAGGAGACTCTCACCCGATGTTATCTGTTACTGCCATTGGCGGTATGGGAAAAACGGCATTAGCATGGTATTGGCTTATGGAAGATATTAAAGGAAGTGACGAACAACCCAGGAAGCTTGTCTGGTGGTCATTCTATGACTATGAGTCAGGTTTTGGTGGATTTCTCAAGAAGGCGATTGAATACTTCAGCGATGACGAGGTTGATTGGGATTCGCTTGAATCAACAAGGGACCAGATGGCGTTTCTTTATAAAATTCTATGCTGTAATCGCTTTCTTTTGGTGCTTGATGGCGTAGAACGGGTGTTACGTGCGTATTACAATTTGGGCTCGCCTTACCAGGGCGATGAGATTAATGAGGATGAAAGGTGGGTCTTTCGTGCTTGCATCGAGCCAAATTGCGGTATGTTCCTCCAGTGGCTGGCAAGTGGCAATCTGCGGACAAAAACGTTGTTGACCAGTCGTTTGTATCCTTAGGGGCTGTAAAGAAATAACTTGAACAAGTATTAAATACTATTACAAACTATTATTATATCATGGAAGAAAGTGTTATCAAAATAATACACGAAAGCATGAAAGGCCATTTGAATGAAAGGCAACAAAGGCTATTAACTGCTTCGATGGCAAATGTAATGGGCTATGGTGGGATTTCAGCTCTATCACGAATGACCGGCATGT
>QENH01000105.1 GCA_003336485.1 Candidatus Methanophagales archaeon | reverse complement strand
TCACTTTTTTCACTTTCATATAGGGCTGCATAAAAGAATACGTTTGCATCAATGTATCACCTCTTTTCATCTTCTTAAATCTTTCCTCTATCTCACCCTCATGAGCTTCATGCGGGTGAATATCTTCCACGGTTTTCCCCGCCTTTGCAATTCGTTCAAAAACATCTTCTGTTTTATTATCCTTCATACCACCAGTTATATTTCATCTTTCCATACTACCCATATTCAGTTCCTTCTTCGCATTCGCTATTAATTCATTAAAACACCCTAATAGAGTTGCCATCTCCGTTAATTCCTCGTCTGTAATCATATAATACTCATGAGCAATCAAATTCATGCCAGTATCCTCCTGCTCATTCGCTCATATAAGTAAGACATATCCAAATTTCGTTTTGCCCTTTGCATAAGAACCAAATAAAATTATCACCATTACTTCTGAATACTTCTTTAAATCAGATACAAGTCTTCCTATCTCATTTTTCATCTGCATATATTTATTTGTTTCTCCATCCATTTATAGTATAGTAGATGTCAAAACAAAATGTTAGCGAAACGAATAATCCCCTGTTTGGACTGTGACTTCGGCGTGCCCGGAGGACGAGTAGTAAAAGGGATAGAATTCAAGCAGATAAAATCCGCGGGTATCCCCTGGGATCTTGCAGCGGAATACGATGAGCAAGGCGCAGACGAGCTCGTCTTTTTGGACATCACCGCATCGCACGAAAGAAGGGACACGATGGCGCATGTAATAGCGAAAACAGCAACTAACGTGTTCATGCCGCTTACAGTAGGTGGCGGTATTCACAGCATAGAAGATGCGAGACGAGCATTCAACGCGGGCGCAGATAAAGTCTCGGTGAACACAGCAGCACTGAAGAACCCCGAACTGGTGAACGATATTGCGAGACGATTTGGCAGTCAGGCTTGTATGGTTGCAATAGATGCGAAGAGACGGTATGTGCGAAGTGAAGATGCGGCGCGAGAGCTAATAGAAACGAAAGAAGGTAAATGCTGGTTTGAATGCTCCTTCTACGGCGGCCGGAAGTTCACGGGCGTAGACGCAATAAAATGGGCAATGGAGATAGAGGAACGAGGCGCAGGTGAAATAATGCTCACGAGTATGGACCGCGACGGGACAAAAGACGGTTTCGATCTGGAATTAACGAGTGCTATCTGCGACCGGGTAAATATACCAGTGATAGCATCGGGTGGTTGTGGGCTGCCCGAGCATATAAAGGACGTTTTCAAGTTCACGGACGCTTCTGCAGCACTTGCCGCTTCCATATTCCACTACAAGGAATACACAATTGGTGAGGTGAAACAGTATCTGAAGGATAATGGTATTCACGTGAGGCTGTAAGAGCCGGGTATTTGTATGGAACCACGAGATTACACAAGATTAACACAAACCTTTCTTAAAAAGAAAGCTTTACCAAAGAAACAAGGTTTTTCTTTTTCTAAAAAATAAAAAGTGTTGTAAAATCTTGTGGTTGCCCTTTAAAATTCATTCCGACACCCTAACTTAGATACTCAACTTAGCTACACCCTCATACACTTCTTCCGCAGGACCCATAAGATAAGCACCTTCCGCCTTTAGCTCCACCACCAAATCGCCACCTTTCGTATGCACTATAACCGGTTCATTTAGTTCCACATACCCAAGCGTATTTAATGTAAGCACAGATGCTGTTGATCCGGTGCCACACGATAACGTCTCCCCTACACCTCGCTCATATGTTCTCACGCTTATCTCGCTTTTAGCGTTACGCACTACAAAATCAACATTAGTCTTGTTAGGGAACGCTTTATGAGATTCTATTGCTTTTCCCAGTACATCAACCTCCAGCTCATCAAAGGAGTCAACAATGACAACTGCGTGTGGATTGCCAAGACTCAACGCGGTAAGTTTGATCTCACCTATTTTATCATTCACAAAAAGCATTTGCTCTATTCTATTAAACTCCGGCACGCCCATAAAAACCCGGATAGAAGTTACTGCACCCTTTTCATCCGCTTCCACTTTCGGAACAATCAACCCGGCTAACGTCTCTACTTTCATTCTACTACTTCGTACTAGCCCCCTTTCATACACATATTTGGCAAAGCATCGCATTCCGTTTCCGCACATCTCTGCCTCGGAACCATCGGCATTAAAAACCTGCATCCGCAGATCATACGAACTTGTAGTAGGTCTACAAAGGATTAATACGCCATCTGCACCTATTGCGAATCCGCGTTGGCATATTAATCCGGCGAGCTCGCCCTTCTTCTGCTCTGGTATCCCCGCTTTTCGATCGTCTATCAGTATGAAATCATTACCACAGCCTTGCATCTTCGTGAATTTAAGTTCCGTCATTGCTCGCTATTTCGCCCCACACTATATGTTCAGCCCTTTTATCCGTTCACACGCCTCCAATATCCTTTCCTCACTTACACAGAGCGAAAACCGAACGAACCCTTCTCCCGTCTCACCGAATCCTACCCCCGGTGTTACAACTACGCCCGTACGCTCTAGCAAGAACATGGAGAACGAAATAGACGAGAATCCCGAAGGCACCTTTGCCCAGAAATAGAATGTTGCTTTTGGCTTTTCCAATTCTATCCCGCTGGATCTCAATCCATCCGCTAATAGGTCCCGCCTTCTTTTATATATCTCTACGTTCTGCTTTACACAGTCTTGTGGTCCTGTTAGCGCAGCTATACCTGCCATCTGGACAGCCTGGAAAGCACCGGAATCAACATTAGTCTTCACAAGCTTCAGCCCTTTTATTATTTCCGAATTCCCCACTACGAAGCCGATTCGCCATCCCGTCATGTTATATGACTTAGATAGCGAACCAAACTCGACACCAACATCCCTTGCACCTTTGACGGCCAAAAAACTCGGCGCTTTATAGCCATCGAACGTAAGCTCAGAGTAGGGATTATCATGCATTATGATGATCTCGTTTTCGCGAGCGAAATCCACCACCTCTTTAAAGAATGATTTTTCGGCTGTTGCAGCAGTGGGATTATTCGGATAATTCAAGAACATGATCTTTGCTTTTCTCGATATCCCTTTATCTATACGTTCTAAATCTGGCTTAAAGCCATGCTCTTCTGTTAACGGTACAGAATAAGGTGTTGAATTCGCCATTATCGCTGCATTATTGTATACCGGATATGCAGGATCCGGCACGAGGGCAATATCGCCGGGATTTAAAAATGCGAATGCCGAATGCGCTATCCCTTCCTTCGACCCTATCAACGTTAGAACTTCATCCTCCGCATCCAACTCAATGTGCTTTCTCTGCTTATACCCTGTCGCTACGGCTTCACGGAACGACAGCATCCCTTCGTAAGACGGGTACCGATGATTTGAAGGGTCTTTTGCGGCGTTGCACAGTGCTTCCACTATGTGCGGTGGCGTCGGCAAGTCAGGATCGCCGATACCAAAGTCTATTATGTCCATACCCTTCTTCTCCGTTTCTCTTTTCCGCTCATCTATTTCCGCAAATAGATAAGGGGGCAGTGAACTTATTCCTTTTGCATACATTTTTCAAATCCTATTTTTCTTTTAGTATAGGTTAAATTTTCTTTTTTGTAAAAAAAAAGAAAAAGTGTTAACATGGCTCTATCGTTGCCGGCGGCTTAGAAGAAATCGCATAGGTCACCCAAGTCACACCTTTAACTTCATTTGTTATTCGCTTGCTCATGCTCTCCAGCACATCATATGGTAGCTTCACGAAATCCGCCGTCATCGCCTCCTTGGACTCAACCACCCGTATCATAACGATTCTGCCCAAGCTTCTTGCATCGCCGAGTACACCGGTAGCGACATCATCGCCCACTATTGCAAATGCCTGCCATACTTTGTCATACCATCCACTATTCTCCAATTCCGCCTCTACAATGTCCGATGCTTCACGACATATCCTCAGTTTCTCTTCTGTAACCTCACCTATTACACGAGCTGCAAGACCAGGACCAGGAAAAGGATGCTGGTTCAGTATCGGAAGCGGCATACCGAGTTCCTTCGCCACTTCCCGCACTTCATCCTTATACAAATCCGCAATTGGCTCTACCAGCTTCAGTTCCAGCTTCTCCGGAAGCCCACCCACGTTATGATGCGATTTTATTCGTGATGACTTTTGCGAGCTCGCCCCCGCACTCTCTATTCTATCAGGATATATGGTACCCTGAGCGAGGAAATCAACGTTACCAAGCTTATTCGCCTCTTCCTCAAAGATAATTATGAATAGTTCGCCTATTACTTTCCTCTTCACTTCTGCGTCCTTAACGCCCCACAATCCCTTCAGGAAACGCTCTTTCGCATCTACAAATACCAGTTTCATATTGAAGTTATTCTTGAACGTAGTTATAACCATTTCCTTTTCGCCTTCTCGTAGTAGTCCATTGTCAACGAAGATGCACGTGAGTCTATCACCTATGGCTTTATTAATGAGCACCGCAGTAGTGGAAGAGTCTATTCCGCCACTGAGTCCACATATCACTCTCCCCTCAGCTCCTATCACTCGCTTTATATCCTCTATCTTATCGTTAATGAAGGATTCAATCGCCCAATTGCGCTCGCAGCCGCAGATCTCATATAGGAAGTTCCACAGTATTTTATCGCCTTTATCCGTATGGTGAACCTCCGGATGGAATTGAACGCCATATGTATTGGCGATGCGAAATGCAGCAACGGGCGTATTCATCGTATGGCCTATTATATCCGCGCCATCAAATTGCTCTATCAGGTCGCCATGAGACATCCACACGTTCATCTTTCCACTCTCGCTTCCACGCTCGGTCAACCCATAAAACAGCCCAGAATCTTCAAATATCAGTTCCGCCCGCCCGAATTCGCTTTTCATGCCTTCGCCTACCACACCACCTTTTGTATATGCAATCAACTGTGCACCATAACAAATCCCGAGAATTGGTATGTCCAAATCAATAATCTCGGAATTGCATCTTGGACTGCCTGGTTCGTGAACGCTAAACGGGCTACCGGAAAGGATAATGCCATTAATCTTACCTTCTCCGCCCTCGCTCTCTATTCCTCTTTTAAGTTCTTCTACGGGTGTATCATAAGGGAGAAGTTCTGCATAAACGCCTAATTCTCTACACCTTCTCACGATGAGATGGCTATATTGCCCCCCAAAATCGAGCACTACTACTCTGTCTTTTGCTTTCTGATTTCCTATTATGCTATTTCTGTCTGACATCGTATAATCTTTTCATTGTCTATAAATTTATAGAACAAGGAAACATAAAAATCCTGGCGGTTAAAATTTGCATAACCGAAAAGATGATTTATATTCTCTTCCTTGTTCTCTAACGGATAAGCCATCGGCAACGATAGAAGTTCAATAGGATAGGCTGACTAAGGATGGGGCGATTACTCGCCCCACCTCGTTTTGCACCATTCAGACAGTTTTAGAGCCTTCTGTCTGAGTTTCCGCAGCTTGAAGTACTCAGAATCGAGATACGGGTTTTTATCCAGTTTTAGACTGGTATCTCTGACCATCTTAGTATCCGAAAAGAGTTTTAGACGGTTCTTCTTCGTAGAAAACATCCAGTTCCGCGACCCTTCACTATGCCAGTATTTTCTGACGATCCATGTCTTGGAATTTTTATCTTGATGTCTCCTCTTAGCCCATCTCCAGAGCATATTCCACATTCTGTAATCCAGATTGCTGAACACCTCTTTAGATACGACTGATCGGTGATAATTCGACCAGCCAATGATGATGGGGTTCAGATAACGATTATACACGAATCCTGCCTTGAGAAACTGCTTTAAGATCGACTTATCCATCTGGATGTTGTCCAGAATCCATTCATGGTTGATATTATCGAAACATCCTTTGATGTCTCCTTCCAAAACCCATTGTGCTGAATTCTTGTGGCTCAGGCAAATAAAAGCATATTGGCACGCATCCTGCGCACTTCTATACTTCCTGAAGCCAAACGAGTAAGGATCTGCTGTTGCCTCAGCAACCGGGCTTAATGAAAGAGCGTACAGCGCTTGCATCGCCCTATCATACATGGTTGGGATATTCAGAGGTCGGCTTCTTATCTGTACCAGGTTTCGGAATGTAGACTCGCTTTAACGGCTCTGCTTTATTCTTCTTATCAGATAATTTAAGAGCAGCGTTCATCCTGGAGTTTTGTGTTGTTCACTTCGCACCATCGATTCCGGCTGTTCTCTTTCCCCTATTCTGAGTTACGCTCTTCACAGCTAACAACTTCGCGTAAAACGAGTGTGTTAGCAGATACTGTAGTCTTTTGACCAGATGCTATTTCCGTTCCTTAACTGCTTTTGTAATTCTGGCTTGCAGCCTGTTAACGTGTTCTTCAACCTTTTTTTTTCCATGCGATGTCAATCCACGGGGGTTTTGATTGACTGTCTGTAAGTCTCTCGCCTTTTAAGGGCGTAATTGAACTACTTACATTCACTGGTTTGCATCCTTGCATACAATGAAACACCAATTTGGTAAGTCAGCACCCTCTCGGGTTAGGGCAAATTTTGGTCTAAGCGTAACAGTCCGCTTTCGCTTATTATAAGTGACGACTCTTACAATGGTTCGCTTTACGCTCTTCATGGTGTTTTTATCCTTGCAGTTGATCTAAACCGAACTTTCAGATTTTCCCACGTTGTTCTGCGAGCTTACCACGCAAGCGTTACCCCCGGCGTGCCCCGCAGTAGGATTACCCCGAATGGCGGGAATAGCCGCTCGGGCAATCCGCGATGCAGCTTCTTGTCGGCATGACGCAGATTTACACTGATTTGCACGGATTTAATTTCTTCTGTGTTAATCTGTGTCAATACTTAATTTTATTTCATTCGTAGATCAAAATTTGCAATATAAAAAGGTCCCGTTTAGACGTGGCATAAGCTTTTTATAGTCTAAAGTCCAGGTTATTGTATATCTTATTCTATTGAGGTTAAGATGAACAGTGGCATAACTACGGAAGAGGCAAAGAGTATAGATATAGAAGAACTATTAAAAAAACTCTCTGCCGATAAAAATGGACTTTCCGCTTCGGAGGCAAAAGACCGACTCCAAAAGTATGGTTATAACGAAATTACGGAAAAAAAAGTTAGTCCTGTGGTCAAAATTCTGAGCTATTTCTGGGGCCCGATTCCCTGGATGATCGAGGTTGCAGCCGTTCTGTGTGTAATTATACATCACTGGGAAGATTTCTATGTTATATTCGCTCTGCTGCTGTTAAACGCGGTAATTGGTTTCTGGCAGGAAAACAAGGCAGACAATGCCATTGAGTTATTAAAACAAAAACTGGCACCCTCACAAAAAATGAGTTGACCCTGGCTGACGTGGTGCCATTCGCAGAATTTACGGATAACGATGTGCTGCTCTATGCCACGCTGTCGTCCCGAGAGGAAGACAAGGACCCCATTGATAATGCAATAATCACCAAAACTCAGCAGATACTTCCGGAAGCACCACGTAGCTATAAGGCAATCGAATTTAAACCCTTTGATCCTGTTTCAAAACGCACAGAAGCTACGGTAGAAAGTGCTGACAATAACCGTTTCAAAGTAACTAAGGGAGCACCGCAGGTTATCTTGTCTCTTGCCGTTGATAAAGAGCGTCTTCAAGCTAAAGTAGATGAAGGCGTAAACGCGTTCGCTGCCAAAGGGTATCGTACACTTGGAGTGGCTAGGACAGATACGCAAGGGAGTTGGCAATTTGTCGGGCTTATTCCTCTTTACGATCCGCCTCGCGAGGATTCAAAGCAAACCATCCAAACAGCGGAATCAATGGGCGTTGATGTCAAAATGGTCACGGGTGACCATACAGCCATTGCAAAGGAAGTAGGGCAGCTAGTAGATCTAGGCACCAATATAATGCCTGCAGCCACCTTGCTGGATAAATCTGACAGCGAAGCCGAGCGTATGGTAGAAGATGCCGATGGGTTTGCCCAGGTTTTCCCGGAACATAAGTACCATATTGTCGAACTGCTACAGAAGAAGCAGCACATTGTTGGTATGACCGGAGATGGTGTCAATGACGCTCCGGCGCTAAAAAAAGCTGATACAGGAATTGCCGTTGCTGGTGCCACGGATGCAGCGAAATCTGCGGCTGACATTGTTCTTACCAGCCCCGGGCTTTCTGTGATTATTGACGCTATCAAGGAAAGCCGCAAAATATTCCAGCGTATGAACAGCTATGCCATCTACCGCATCGCAGAGACCATGCGAGTGCTGTTCTTCATCACGCTTTCCATACTTATTTTTAAGTTTTATCCGGTGACTGCGCTAATGATTGTTTTGATAGCACTGTTAAATGATGCCCCTATTATGACAATAGCCTATGACAATGTTCGATATCACAATGAGCCGGAGAAATGGAATATGCGGCAGGTTTTAGCCATGGCTGCTCTGTTAGGGGTAATTGGGGTTATCTTTTCATTCGGACTTTTCCTATATGCGGAGGAAGTTTTGCATCTCCCAAGGGAAATAATACAGCCTTTCATATTCCTGAAACTTGCGGTTGCAGGGCACTTAACCATATTCCTGAGTCGTACCCGCGGGCATTTCTGGTCTATTAGACCCGGAAGTGCTCTGCTCTGGTCTGCCGTGGCCACCAAAGTATTAGCAACTCTGATAGTAGTTTATGGCTGGCTTGTCCCTGCCATTGGTTGGAATCTTGCCTTGCTTGTCTGGGGATGGTCTTTGGTCGAGTTCGTGATAACGGACTTCATAAAGGTCCCGATATTCAAGAGATTATAGATGCCACTTATTTGCACAAAAAAAATCGGTGGATTTTTATCGTATATAAAGTAT
>QENH01000106.1 GCA_003336485.1 Candidatus Methanophagales archaeon | reverse complement strand
TAAGATTGATAATAATTTGACATTGTCAAATTAGTCACATTTAAGAATGTAACTGCAGCATTTTCAACGGGTGAATTATCGTAATAGTGATCCAGCCCAGAATTTTCAATTTTTATTATAAAAGTAGTATTTTCGTAGACTTTCTCCTTCTTCCAACTTTCTTCTGTCTCATTCCAAACATATACATCAAACCAAAGACCCCACTCAACGGAATGAACTTTGACATACTTCGTACGATCTTGGAACCCTTCTTTGGACACGGCTAGTTTAAAGCTTTTTGATTTATCTAAAGGATCTACTTCTGGCCCTTCGAATGTGACTTTGCCTGAGTTATCTGTATATTTAGTCTCCCCGTAAAAGCTAACTATGGCATTTTCCACAGGTTCATCATATTCGCCATTATCGTACTCGACCCTAACTAGGAACGGAGAGTGTTCATATATTTCTTCATCCGTATCATATTCCCCATAGTAGTCTACTCCATACAACGTAACACTGAAATATTTCGTATTATCCGCACTCGTAGATAACATGGCTGCTAACGAAAAACTTGTAATTAACATCAGGGCTATTAAAATTGCTACAATTTGTTTTTTCATTTTTTCTTTTATCACCTCTTTTTGCCATGTCTATTGGTAGAGAGTGCATAAATACTTTTCGATATATGTACGTTTCTTATCTAATTATGATATATATACACATCTCAAAATATATCTCTTACTTCCCTTCTTCCTCTGCCATCTTCTTAATAAACCTAACAACTGATTTTACAGGCTCTGGCAGACTATCCACATTCCAAAACAATCCGCTATACTCCATTGCAAGTCTTTTTATTTCTTCCCTCGCCTTTTCGCTTAGCTCCGAAGATTCAGGTATACTGCTGTCTCGTGAAAATCCGTGTAATCTTGTGGTTACAAATAAAAGCGCGTTTCACCGTGTATATACCACTTTTATTATATCTTTATCCTCCAATGCGTGTTTTTCACTAAGTCTGAGTTTTGTTCGCGCATCCACAGCATAAAGAAAGCCCTCACCGAGGTCCGAATGAACAGAGAACGCCAAATCCCGTGGTGTGCTCCCGATTTTCAATATATGCGCGTCTGGTAGAACCCGACCTGTGGAATCCGTCAACTTATGCTCGTCCTCTACGGGATACGCAACTATATTCTCTAACAGATCGAACACCACCTGATTTATAATCGCCTGCACGCCCGTGCCGCCATAAGCGTGAATCAAGTCCTTTATGCTCTCCAGACCTTTTCTCTGCTTCTCTGTAACTTCATGTGCGATCTCAAAGTCAGTATCACCAGGCAGATAGTTTATGAAATCGTTCTTTGCTGCGGTTCTCAATGCAAGTTCGGCCGCGGCGGAGCATGGAATCACCAACTCGTCTTCCTTCGCTGCCTCCAGCCGCTCCACGTTCCCTTCCGGTGCAATATCTGCTTTGTTCGCCACGATAATCATCTTTTTACTCCGCTTTACTATATGAGCAGCCAAATTCTTCAGGTCTTCGTCGTCCCAGGACTTCAGGTTATCCTTGTCTGAGATATCTGATTTGAATATAGCGGCCTTTATCTGCTCTTCTGTTACTCCAACACCTGCTAATTGTTCAGAAAGCAACCGCTCTATCTTATCCTCTTCTAACTCGGCCTTACGTTCCAGTTTTCGCCAATTCCGCTTTATTATCCCGTACACCCACATATTCAGCTCTTCTTTGAAGAAACTGATGTCGTCAACAGGATCATGACTCCCTATCTCAACCACATTACCATCTATATCTGTCCCACCGGATGCATCAATAACATGTATTATCGCTTCCGCCTGTCGGAGTTCGTCTAAAAATTCGTTCCCTAAGCCCTTTCCCTCATGTGCCCCTCTTACCAGGCCTGCAACATCCATGAGCTCTACCGGTATGAAGCGAGAACCGTCTATGCAATTACCACACCCGGCAGGAATTGCCTGCTGAATCGCCTCTTCTTTACATGGGCATTTTACTCGCACGTATGCTATCCCGATATTAGGCGATATAGTTGTGAACGGATAAGCGGCTATCTCAACATCTGCGAGTGTCGCAGCCTTAAAAAAGGTGGATTTACCCGAATTTGGCTTTCCTGCTATCGCTATTGTTATCATATATTAGATTACTCCTCAACGGAAACCGTCTCTAGCTGGCTTACTAAGTTCCAAACCAGCGTCCTTGTATGAGACAGGATATTTGGATTGACCGCTAATTCCTCCAGATCAGAAATAACCGCTGTTGCTCTCAAGGCCTGTGATCCATTGCCGTTTCGTAGCTCATTCTTTACCTTATTCACTAATCTCTTTATGTTCCTCGGAACGGTAAGGTCACTCATATGTTCTTCAAGCATCTCGGCACATTGCCCCATGATCTCTTCTTTTTCTGCCCCCTCCATTTATTTGATACACCACCTATTTCTAAAGACAAAAATGTAAACACCGGTAAAATAATATAATACCTGCCTATCTAAAAAATTAGTTCTCTCAGAAATAGAGATAATTCTTAGTTTAGGTTTAGGTGCAAAGATGAAGCAAGCTATTGAAGATGTGGTAGAGAATGTGTTAAGGCAAGAGCAAAAGCAGGTAGTCATTTTCATGCTCGGTGACGTAGATGTAGGGAAGACGTATACAGTTACTTCTATAGCAAACGTTTTTTTCGCGCACGGGCTAAAAGTAGCGGTTGTTGATACCGATGTGGGTCAAAGTGATATAGGACCGCCATGCTGCATAGGGATGGGCATACAGGAAAAGGAACTAAGAACGCTTTCGGAAGTGCCACTTCACAGCCTCTACTTCGTTGGCACTACTTCGCCTAACCGGAGTACTCATGATTGTGTAAAAGGCGCTGCGGCTGCTGTGGCGAAAGCAAAAGAATTAGGGGCAGATGTTATTATTGTGGACTCAACAGGGTGGATAGAAGGAGAAGATGCGAAGCGGTTCAAGCTATTTGAGATAAAAGAGATAGAACCTGCCCTTGTCATCGCGATAGAGCGCGAGAATGAAGTGGGGCATATATTAACAGCTCTAAATATGAAAGTCATTAAACTGGCGGTGTCAAGTGAAGTGAGGAGCAGATCGAGGGACGAGCGAAAAGCACTGCGTGAAGAGGCGTATAACAGATATTTCAGCACTGCTAAGACCAGCGTTTTTGACCCCCCTGCTCTGGCATGGACACTGGAAGAAGGCACAATAATGGGGCTTTACAACTCTAAAGACGATGAGAACGAGATCGTTGGGCTCGGGATATTAATGAAGTGGGATTATGAGCAGGGAAAGGTAATTGTATCCACGCCAGTGGATGATACTGAAAAGGGAATGGAAATGAAAACTGGCGGTCTGAAGTTAATAAAGGCGAATGGGAAATTTAAGGAGGCGCGAGTGTATAATTTTTACTAAAATCGCAACCCATCGAGAATAGCGATAAACAACGCGGCTGCTATTATGTCCGCGGTAGACCCTGGATTTATCCCGTCCCTTATCAATTCCTCATCGAATTCCTCTATCTCGTTAAGCTCATAGCCACCCGTTACAATCGCTTTCGCCCGTTCTTGCACGTATCTGCTCGTTTTTGCACCAAATCCCATTTTGACAAACGTATCTTCCGTCTCAGAAAGCAACCACAGATACGCATGGGATACAGCCTCGTTTATGTCTCCCGTATCAGCAAAATTATTTAGTTGCTCTGCACACGCGAAAGTTTTATCAAATCCGCCTACCAATTCTCGTGAGATCAAATCATAAGATGCGGAAATGGTGAGTACGTCATACAGTGATAATCCTTTTTCCCTTAGCTCGTTTACCGAGTCTTCTGCCATAACATCAAATTCGGGCACATCTCTTTGCACTTTCACTTTGCCCGTTGAAAATGCCTTGTACACTTCTATTGCATCATCCACGCCAGTGTTCCGCATGAGTTCCGCCGCTTTCGACAGTATCTCTTGCATGTCGTTACGCTCACAAGCGCCCGCCGCCATCGTTAAGGGCATAAGCAAAAGAAGCGCACCAAAATGCGTATTCCCTCCTCGCTGCCACGTCATACTCTCTTCTACGCCTGCTCTTATCAATTCGCCCACACCCAAAACACCAGCAGCCGCTTCTCTTAAAACCGGATACACCGCAACAGAAGAAGCGATAAAATGCTCGTAGCTCGTATCTGTGAAATCGTGTGTCCTGTCAACGTTACCGGGCTTAGGATATGCGGATACTTCTAATAGCAACGCCAATTGCGCACTTCTTGCAATATAATCATCGTTCATTTGGGAATTGTGGTTTACTTGTGAGCAAATATTAGCGTTCTGAGCTTGGGATGCATGTTTAATAGCATTGGTAGATTCATGTCCTCTTCTTCCTCTGTTATCTGGATCCTGCATCGTTTATTTGCTATACGGTGGCTAATTTCTTCTCGACCGCATCTATACGTGTATGTATAGCTTTTATCTCACCAGTTATTTCGTTCAGTTTTGGCAGAAGTAGCTTTTCCATCCATGAAGGTACTTTATCCATTATTACCGCGTTATCTCTCTGCGTTAAGGATGTTTTTACAGTATAAAAAGCTTACTTATGAACGTGTTTTATGTGTTTTCGGTTTCTCGTGGTTAGCTAAATTGCCATCCTATATATATCAACCGCTATGACCTTCTTATCCTTTTTATGGAACCAGAACCGCCTTTTCAGTGGGAATGCAACAGGAAAGCGAACAATCGCTGCTTGTGGTATGAAACTCCTTAAAAATGGTTCACTGCCTGCATTAAGGATGGCATAAACAACGTGTGCGAGTTCAAAAGCTTTCTCCAAGAATATTCTATCTGCATGCAGGTTTTCACGCTGTGCACCAAAAGGGGGATTCATTACAACTGTATCGCCCTTCCCTTCTACCTCTCGCACGTCACACCTCGCAAATTCCACTGCCACTCCTATTCGCTCGCTATTCGCCCGCGCAACTTCTATCGCTCGCATATCATTGTCTATCCCAACTACTTCTTTTGCACCCAATAATTTCGCACCGATACCTAAAATGCCATTACCACAGCCGAGATCGTATACCGCTCGGTCTTCAAGATCACCATACATAAAAGCGAAATGGAGTAATTCGGACGCTACCGTAGCAGGCGTTGAATATTGCTCCTTCTCCACATCCGGATCACGTAGGTCAGCCAATTTTTCTAACAGAATTTCCAGTTCCTTCTTCTTCATTCTGGTCGTAAAAAACAAAGCTATTTATATGTATAAAGATGAAAGAAGAAGAGTGCCGTAGGTAATATTAAAGAGAGAGACATAAATGTAAGTGTTGATAATACTCTGTTTTGAGGTGATATAAAAATGGACTTACTGTGGTTAGCACCGATTGCGGGGCTCGTAGGCCTGATATTCGCAGCGATATTCGCAGCATATACGCTCAAGCAGGATGCCGGCAGCGATAAGATGAAAGCAATATCAGGAGCTATTCAAGAGGGTGCTTCTGCATACTTGAACAGGGAATACAAGACGATTGCGATCGTTGCGGTAATAATCGCAGTGATATTAGCCGTTGCACTATCGAACGTATATGACGGCGGGTTTTTGGATTCCGGTCGAATTGCAATAGGATTTCTGGTAGGTGCGGCCGGTTCTGCAGCAGCAGGCTATATTGGTATGTCCGTTTCTACACGTGGCAATGCCCGCGTTGCGCAAGCCGCGTACTCAGGAGTGCGAAACGCACTTGCAGTTGCGTTTCGAGGTGGTGCCGTAACCGGTCTTGCGGTGGTAGGGCTCGCACTACTTGGGACAAGTTGCTTTTATATGATTTATGGTGGTTTAGGCGATACAAAAAGTGCAACGCATGCCGTAGATCTCGTTGTAGGCTATGGATTCGGCGCTTCTTTGGTTTCCTTATTCGCCCGGATAGGCGGCGGGATATATACAAAAGCCGCGGATGTTGGTACGGACCTGGTGGGGAAGGTAGAAGCGGGAATCCCCGAGGACGATCCGAGAAATGCGGGCGTTATTGCAGACAACGTTGGTGATAACGTTGGTGACTGTGCAGGCATGGGTGCCGATCTGTTTGAGACTTACGTGGTTACTGCGATAGCAGCAATGCTTATCGGTGGATTAATATTGAATACAGAAGAAGTAGCGAGTATTTTCCCTGCCATTGCGGCAGAGTTAGCACTTATTGAGTATCCACTTGTTTTGGGCGCGATAGGGATCTTCGCTTCTATTGTTGCGATCTTCGCTGTTCGGATGGGCAAGAAAGAGAACATCATGGGGACATTGTACAAGGGCGTAATTACAGCCGCAGTGATCAGTGTAATTCTATTCTATCCGGTAACAGTTCTATTAATCGGCGATGACTTAGCTGGTATTTCTATATTCATCTCTTCTATTGTGGGGATAATAATAATGGCACTCATGGTGGTGGCTATCGAATATTACACTCAGAATCATGCACCGGTAAAGGCTATTGCAGATGCCAGTAAGACAGGTGCAGGCACCAATTTGATCACCGGTCTTGCAGTTGGTATGATGTCTGTAGGCTGGCCCGTGGTGATAATCTGCAGTGGGATACTGGTTGCGTATCTCGTGCCGTTCCTGGTCACTGGCTCAACTATTGCCGGCCTGTATGGTATTTCAATTGCCGCCGTTGCTATGCTCTCGACTACCGGCATGATTGTCGCTCTTGATTCTTACGGCCCGATAACAGATAATGCCGGTGGCATTGCCGAGATGGCCGACTTACCGCCCAATGTCCGAGATACTACGGACAAGCTCGATGCAGTGGGCAATACGACAAAAGCGGTAACTAAAGGCTATGCCGTTGCATCAGCAGCAATTGCTGCATTAGCTCTTTTCTCTGATTATTTACATAAAGTGGGGATAGCCCCGGAGGAATTTAGCCTTTTCAATCCTCTTGTGCTCATAGGGTTGTTAATCGGCGGACTCCTACCGTTCATCTTCAGCTCGGTTATGATGCGTGCAGTGGGAAAAGGTGCGTTTAAGGTAGTTGAAGAGGTAAGAAGGCAATTCAAGGAGATACCGGGAATATGGGACGGCACGGCAAAGCCGGAATACGGCAAATGCGTTGACATTGTTACATCGGCAGCGTTGCGGGAGATGATCGTGCCGGGAATGATTGCAGTAGTAGTGCCAGTGCTTGTAGGTATCTTGCTTGGTGCTATTGCGCTCGGCGGGCTGCTAATAGGTGTGATTATTTCCGGGTTGATGCTCGCGCTGATGATGGCGAATGGCGGTGCCGCATGGGACAATGCGAAGAAGATGATAGAAGATGGTTATCTCGGTGGGAAGGGTAGCGATGCGCATAAAGCCGCGGTCGTTGGTGATACGGTCGGCGATCCTTTCAAAGATACCGCTGGTCCTGCAATAAATCCACTAATTAAAGCGATGACGATGATTGCAATTCTGTTCTCGACATTGTTTGTGGCTTATGGCGTGTTGCCGATATAGACCTTTTACACGTTCCTTTTTATAACCACACGATTACACCGATTTCCACGAGAAACAGAATAATATAAACATAGTTTCGGTACCCTCGTAGCTACTTTCGCCTCCAATAATCCTAACTGGTAGAGATATTGCAGACTTCCGACATTATTACATTTTATTAACCATAAGTAACATCAATATTTGTTTTATATTCCATTTAATGTGAAATAAAGATAGAAGACGCGAAGATGAAGGCGAAGAAGGAAAGCGCAGAGGAGGGGCACTGTATAAATGCCCCAAAAAATTAGGATGTGATATGAAAAGATGAAAAGCGAAAAAAGAGTGAACTTTGGAAAGCGAAAGGCAGTATTATCTATGGCTCTATTCGTAGTATTGGTGTCCCTAAGCATTGGAACTGCTTCCGCAGTAACGCAGTATTATGTTCATCCCGGAGAATCAATCCAGGATGCGATAGATGCAGCAAATTCCAGCGACTCGATTGAGGTGTACAGCGGAACATACTACGAGACTGTGAATGTGAACAAGCAGCTCGTGCTCCGTGGAGTGGATACAGGTGAGGGGAAGCCGATCGTGGATGCCGGTGGAGCCGGCAGTGCGATCATCTTGTGCGCAGATGGGATAGTGCTTGATGGGTTCGAGGTGACAAATGCGGGCACCGGCAGCGGGAGTTCGATTTCGCAAGATGGATCAAGAGCGACAGTAACATTACCAGATTCGGCTGAGGCGGGAATCAAAGTAATCTCAAACGGAAACAATATTAAGCACAATGATGTCATCAATAACAATTGGTACGGTATCGACCTCCATGAGTCCTCTAACAACTCCATCGAAGACAACAACGTCAGCAACAATAATTGGTACGGCATCAATCTCGAAAGCTCCCGCAACAATACCATTTCAAACTGCACAGCCAGCAACAACGAAGGCGGCATAATTCTCTTTTGTTCCAACAGCAATACCATTACGGGCAACGCAGAAAGTAACAATAATGGGGGTATCCTCATCACAGCCAATTCTAGCGATAACGTCATTGCAGGCAACACAGTCAGGGGTAACCTGTGGTACGGTATTTTGCTGCGCGTATCCAATAACAATGTCATTACTGGCAACGACTTCATAAGCAATACAACGAACGTTCATTCAGCTAATTCTGCCAACTTCTGGAACTCCACAGAGCCATTGACTTACCAGTACAACAACACGACCTTCACCAGTTACATAGGCAACTTCTGGAGCAATTACAAAGGTCCGGACGCAGATGGTGACGGGCTTGGAGATACACCTTACGTCATAGATTCAGACGAAGACCACCATCCCCTTATGAGTCGGTTCGAGAACTACTCTTAATTTAACCCACACCATCTTACTTGACTTTATAATTTCAGATAGTTTCTTTTCATATCTAAAGACTTACCAACTCAAATTATTTGATGGCTTTTAGTATGTTGCCAGAACTATTGGTCCTCAATCCACCGAT
>QENH01000107.1 GCA_003336485.1 Candidatus Methanophagales archaeon | reverse complement strand
ATCTTATTACACTTGAGTAAGCGAATGAACAAACTCATACTTGCATTCCTGATCGCCGCATTCCTTCTCGTCCTGCCTGTACAAGCAACAATTTATGTTGGCGGTGAAGATGGCTTAGCCACTATTTCAGAAGCGATCAAGAAGGCGAATGAGAATGAAACCATTATCGTTTGTGAAGGGATTTATAGCGAAAATGTGGTTATTGATAAACCGCTCATCCTAAAAACAGCGGGGAATGTGACTATTGAAGCTGCTGAAAGCAACAAAGATGTTGTGAGTATAAAAGCAAGCAACGTTGTTTTTTCGGGCTTTAATGTTAAATGCGGATACGTTGGCATTCATTTAGATAAACTTCAGGGATGTGAAATCGAAAATAACAGTGTGTTTGGGAATGATATTGGTATTAGTTTAAATACCAGTAGTGGTAATGGCATAGTGAATAATGCAGCATTTAAAAATGAAATTACTGGAATTCAGTTGGACTCTTCGAATAATAACCGAATAGAAAACAATACGGCTTTAGACAATTATGGGGGAGAAGGCAATGGGGGCATCAGATTGGCTTCAAGTAATAACAATACGGTAAACAACAATAATGCATCAAACAATTTTAACAATGGCATTTTCCTTTATTCTTCCTCCAACAACACCATAGGAAATAACATCGCTCTGAACAATAGTTATGGTATTTGG
Organism: Candidatus Methanophagales archaeon; assembly: GCA_003336485.1. Taxonomy (GTDB): domain Archaea; phylum Halobacteriota; class Syntropharchaeia; order Alkanophagales; family Methanospirareceae; genus Methanophaga. Next base: position 8,650 of record QENH01000107.1, on the reverse strand, counting down.
CTCCGAAATTCATCGAGAAATGACCTCTTTAACAACATATTCAATAAGAATTCGGATGGTAGTGTCTTAATAGGATCGAATAGTAATGAAATAATAAATAATACTGCATGTGAAAATGGGAATAGCGGACTTAGTATACAAGAGGGTTCATCAACGAATGACGTTTGCAGTAATATATTCAACAAGAATTTGTATGGTATTTTCTTGAGTGGGTCAAATACTAACGAAATAATAAATAACACTGTGTGTGAGAATGGGGATAGGGGACTTACTATACAACGTAGTTCAAAGGGGAATGACATTTGCAGTAATATATTCAACAAGAATTTGCATGGCCTTTATTTATTTGAGTCAGATACCAACAAAATAACAAATAATATTGCGTGTGAGAATGGATGTTGGGGGCTTACTATACAATATAATTCATCAGGAAATGACGTTTGTAATAACTTTTTCAACAAAAATTTGCATGGCATTTTCTTGAGAGGATCGAGTACTACCAAAATAACAAATAATACTGCATGTGAAAATGGGAATATCGGACTGAAAATAGAGTGTTCATCGAGGAATGAGGTTCGTAACAACATTTTTAACAAGAATTTGCATGGTATCTGGTTAATTGGGTCGAATAGTAACGAAATAACAAATAATACTGCTTGTGAGAATGGATATAATGGTCTTATTATACAAGAGTCATCGGAAAATGACGTTTGTAACAACATGGTCAACAAGAATTTGTATGGTATTGGCTTATTAGACTCGAATACTAACGAAATAACAAATAATACTGCGTATGTGAATGGAGATACAGGACTTAAAATACAATTTTCATCTGGGAATGACGTTTGTGACAACAGGTTCAACAAGAATTGGGGAGATGGTATTGGCTTACTTGACTCAAATAGTAACGAAATATTGAATAACAACATAGAGGACAACAGAAATCAAATATATATAGAAAACTCAACCTTAAATGACTTCAACTACAATTATTGGAGTGATTATAAAGGAGAGGATAAAAACAGAGATGGAATTGGCGATGAACCCTATGGAATAGAAGGAATTGAGCAAGAAAACGATTACGACTCTCATCCTTATATGAGCTACAGCGGTTGGCGGAACGTAGTTATCACACCAGAATTTTGGGAGTTTTTCACTGAGGCGGGTGCTGTTAATTACTTTACCAAAAACTTCAGCATTGAAAATAGATTTAATAGAGCAACAAACGTTGAAATTTTACTCGATGAGTATTTAGGGTTTGAAGCGTGCCCTAATGGCTGTGAAACTAAAAATAAAACAATTAGTATCGAACCGAAATCCACAAAAACAATAACGTTACGATTGAACGTCACGAATCTGGAAAGTTACATCCTGCGAAAGATAGCCTTTAAAACAGAAGAATACACCAAAACAACACTAGTTAACGGCTTCGTTCAGCCGAAAATCCACACGGTCAAGATTGAAGGCGTTGATTTCCACAGGAACGTCGTAAAAGGACAGATAAACCCGTTCAACGTTATCCTTCACAATTACGGCGATAATGATGAATTTTTTGTGAAGATGAAGATGGAACGTGAAGAAAAGAGCAGCACGGTCTATCTGAATGAGAACGAAACAAGAACAGTACAATTTGATATTGGCACTTTTAATCTACCCCTAGGCATAAACAAGGGCGAAATTGTAGTCTCAAAGGATGAGCAATTGGACTATTTAAACCTGACATTGTTTGTCGCATCGAAGCTTGAAGCTTCTACGCTCATCGTGACAAACTTTTCGCGATTCAATGAATCCAAAGATTTAAGGCATGAGCTCATCAGTTTAACACACCATCCAGCAGTAAATGGTATTCTTCTGGACGTCAAATGCAACTACTCGGAATTCGATTCCAATTACAAAGCAAACGAACTTTGTGAAGCGATAATGAACCAAATCGAGGCGGTGATTAACGAATATCCAAACATAAAGTATCTGATAATCGTGGGTGACGACAGAGTCATCCCCTTTTACCGGGTATGGGATGGAACAAGTGAGGTCTTTACGCGTGAAACGGGATTGCCAGATGAAAGCGAGTATTACAAATCAGATCACTACCCAAACCCAGTATCAGAATCGATAGACGATGCTTTATCGTCCAATCATTTCTTAACCGATGATTTTTACTCACGATTAGAGGGGGACCGAGTTCTGGCAGTGGGTCGATTGGTAGAAAAACCTGATGAGATAATCAGAGCTATTGACATGTTCTTCAACTATTATCAGCTAACACCAACAGACGTCTTTGTCACCGGTTACGACTTCATGTACGATGGGGGTGAAGAATGCTATCAGGAATGGGGTAAAAGAATAGAAATAGCAACAGATAAAAGTAAAAGAATAAATACAACATTCAAATACCGGTACAAGAAAGGTTCGAACTACGGTCAGCCCCATGAAATTATAGATAAAATCTGCAATTCCTCTGTTGCTGCTATCTTCCTTCATGCGAACTACGATCAGTTTGAAGTGCCACCGGGAGAAGGTGGTGGAGAAATGGGTTACTTAGAGGCAGAAGAGCTAAAAACGTTAAACGGCTCGGTTATTTACTCCATAGGCTGTCATGCCGGGTTAACCATACCAAATGTAATTGATCTACCACAATCGTTCCTTTCACACGGAACAATAGCGTACATAGCGCCGACCGGCTATGGGCTCGGAGGTATAATCACCGTTGCAGGGCACGAGAAGCTCCTGAAATATCTTACGAAGCGGATAGCGGGCGGTGAGGAAATCGGCTTTGCTTTGATGAATGCGAAGAACGATTACTATTTGGACAATTTTAACCAGGATACTTTGGATGATAAGGTCATGAAGAGCTTAACGCTCTATGGATTCCCTATGTATGCTGTCAGACTTGATTCGCTGTCCATCACGGCTCTGAGCAATGATTTAGAAGAGCAGTCAACGACAGACCTTGCTTATTCCGCTTCGAGCATTACACTTGAAGTGGCAACATTAACATTGAAACCGTCATTCAAGATTTACGAAACAGAAAACGGAACCTATTACAGTTATGAAAGCTACACTACGGAAGCGGGGATGCCGATTCTGCCAAAAGCCACCTGGTACTTTATCCGTAGCGATAAGGAAATCAGAAGTATCGTATTGCATAGCGCGCGATTTGATGTGAATGATACGCGATTGGCGATAGAGACCTTTGCCGTTTCTGATGGTACGGGAAGTGTGAATGCGCTTAAGGGTTGGTACCCAACCATACCATTCACGCTCAATACTATTGAAGACCGACAGAATATTGTTATTGCATCGGCACAGTACAAAAAGAAGGCAGTGTGGTCAAAAGAAGGTACTATCAGGCTGTTCAATGAGATTGTGCTCGACATTTTCAGGGTTCCTGTAGATGCGGAGAAGGAGAAGCCAATGGTAGACGTATCTATTGATAACGGTATTGTTACTGTTAAAGCTGAGGACAATGCAGGCATTTACGATGTCTTCGTTACATATCTAGATGCGGGAAATAATAGTTGGGTAAGCACAAGCTTGGGTCATGGCGATAGAGGACGGGAGAGTGTGGAATACAACGTACACTTGAACAATACCGTGTTCTTCGTCCAAGCTATTGATGCAAATGGCAATGTGAAGATTGATGATAACAAGGGGGCGTATTATATGTGTTGAAATTGTTTGGCGAGTCTAAGAGAGTGTTTGGAAAGCCGTATTTGTATGGATCGGAAAGCTTATATACCGGTTCGACATTTTATATCATAGGAAGAAAGAGTGATTTGAGAGGCAATAGTAAAAGATGAAAAGCGAAAGATACCGGAACTTATTAGCGATTTCTGTTCTCCTGTTAGTGGCTGCGGGCGTATCAGGTGATGTAGGTCTAACAGGTAACTTCGTGATTTCGGATCAGACCTCGATCATGGCTGCTCCCGCTGATCAGAATGTTGATAAACCTACAAAGATGAGCAGTGAAGTGGCTGAGCTGATACCGCCATCAGGGCTTGCAGCCCCTACTGAATTATTGACCGTGAACATCTATTTGAATTCCAATAAGACCGAAGACATCGAAGTGTTGGAGAATCATACCGCAGAGATCATGCAGATAAAAGAGAACGAAATAGTTGCAATGATATACACAAGCGAGATTGTGGATATAGCTAATCTGTCTTTCGTTACATACATGGACATCCCACTTCAAGCACAACTGTTTTCAAATGCGGCAGTAGGTGAATCTCGATGGGGCGGTAAGGATTCCAAGATAAGCACCAAGGTGGCAGATAGCATACCGCCGCCCGGGATTGCGCCACCGGATAAGCCGATGATCGTGAACCTATATTTAACGGGAAATGAAACCGAAGAGATTGAAGCGCTGCAGAATTGCACCATAGAGCTATTATCTGCTAAGGCGGGCAAAATGGTTGCAAAGATATATACAAGAGAGATTGTAGATATAGCCGATCTGTCTTTCATTTCGTATATGGACACCCCAATTAAAGCTCAAGTCTTTCACGAGGCGGCAGTAGAAAGCGGTATACCCTGTATTAACGTGGATAAGCAACATATGTGTAATATCAAGGGCAAAGACGTACAAGTAGCAATAATCGATCTGGGATTTGCGGGATATGCAGATTTACTTGGTACTGATCTGCCCGAGAATGTAACGGTCATGTCTTTTCGCGATGATGGCGATATAACCGGTGGTGGCGCGATAAGACATGGCACGGCATGTGCAGAGATAGTACACGATGTTGCTCCGGATGCAGAGTTATATCTGATAAGCTATGATGGATATGCCTACCAACTCGAAAAAATTGTAGATTACTTGGTTTCTGAGGCGGTGGACATAGTATCCCATTCAGCCGGAGGTACCGCAGGACTTTTCGATGGTACTGATCAGCCCTGTAGGATTATAGATGATGCAGTGTTTGAACATGGAATTAAGTGGGTGAATGCAGCGGGGAATTGTGCACAGGGGCATTGGGAAGGGATTTTTAACGATTCCGACTGCAATTGCTATCACGAGTTCCCTGATGGTGAGCTGGGTCAAATGTTTTGCGCCGAAGAGGGTGAGTTTGTTAGTTTAGCCCTGAGCTGGGACGATACATGGAGCTACGCAACGCAAGATTACGATTTATATGTGCTAAATTCCTCAGAAAGCGTAGTGGCGAAATCTGAGAATCCACAAGATGGGATCTTTGGACATGTACCAGTTGAAGGAGTTAGCTTCGTAGCCCCTTGTACTGACTATTACTATATCATGATAGCTAATTTTAATGCCACCAAACCGGTTCACTTGGAGTTATATTCTATGAATCATGATCTTGACTGTAAAACAGAAAACAGCAGTCTATGTGTAGAAGCGGCTGCTTTAGGATCGATAACCGTAGGTGCAGTAACTTGCGATGATTGTTCTACTCTGGAACCTTACAGCTCAAGAGGACCAACGAATGACGGAAGGATAAAACCCGACTATGTAGGTCCTGGTTGTGTTTCCACTTCTGCATACACACCATACCCATTCTGTGGCACATCTGTAGCAACACCGCACGTCGCAGGTGCTTTTGCATTGCAAATGTCGTATAATAAGAGTTCTCCGGGACAAGAGAACAATGAATCGGCGTGTGAACTTATCAATCCTTATCTCAACGAAACAGCAAATAGCTCGCAACGAGATAATCAATATGGGTATGGGCTACCGATGTTCTTCAAATGTCCCTGAATGGGCATGGATGTCGTCAAAATAGATAAATAGGCGTTTCTATCTTTTTTATTGGTAATTGTATAGCTAATCTTAAAAAGCACGATATTCCACAAGATTAGCACAAGAAATTAGGGTTAATAGGGAGGGGATAGCCAATAGTTTATTAAAACCCGATTCATATTATCGTTTTCTCGTGAAAATCTGTGTAATCTTCTGGTTTGCTAAACAAATATACCTATTGTACGATGTAAATACTACATATTTTATTTAGGACGCAGATTTACGCGGATTTGATTTCTTCTGCCTGCGTTAATCTGTGTCAATAATCAATTTTATAATAGTAGCGCCCTCTATTGTCATCTACCGCCACATTACCATAGATGTCCACCACTTGCACGAAATACTCCTTACCCGCTTCTAATTCTAGCTCTTCCACTAACGCGCATACGGTTGTATCCGGTTCAATATCAAAACTCCCCCACCAGCCTTTGTTATCTGTATACGCCACCACAATCTTCTGTATCCCTGATTCATCAGTTGCACAAACGTTAATATATGAAGCATTAATTTGGCTTACCGTTATCGCCGGCGGCTCTTTTTCATCTTCTGGCGATGATAGATGAAGATCAAAAGTTAGCTCAGTGTAACGTCTCAAATTACCCCTATTTATCATTTTACCGCACTCTAATATCGACCCTGTCTTCTTAAACTGCCCGGTGATCAAGATAATATACTGCTTTTTCCCTATTGTAGATACCTTGAAGAACGTGGCGGGATTCCAGTCTTCATCCATTGATCCGGGTTGTAAATAACCGCCTGCTATTGAAACAACAATCTCCTCATACGGCAAGCTTGTGTCATCACTAACATCATAGCTTGCATTTGTCAGTGTAATTCCATGCAGCATCTTCCTATCCATCGTGTACGGCCAGATAAGCTTTGGCAGAACCGGTTTCCCGGGTGCGGATAACGTTTCATCGGCCAAAGAATAATTGCCCACCGGGGTTTCAATCTCCGAATAATCTGGTCTGAAGGTGAATGTGTTACATGGCGTTTCCATGCTCATTGCCTTCATGAGTCCTTCGGTCTTAGCCTCAACGTTCACACCATACATCGGCAAGCCATAAAGAACAGACGTTAAAACCACCTTCTGATCTATATAATCGAAATCGAAGTCAAAGGCGTAATAATCCTGCTTGGCATGCATCAGTGCGGTGCCCACATCCATGCCCTCGCAGAGATGTTTCGTGAAGTAGTGCATGAGTCTTTCGTGACCTGCCTCGGTCACCACGCCCCCTATGCCCCAGCCCGTAGGAGCTACGTATGCCAGAACACCTTTACTCATGAACGCCTGTGCAAGGTCATAGTTGAACTTTTCATCGTCGGGAACGTTTAAGCCTGCATGGCAGCTCATTGTATAGACTATTGACCCGTCTAAGTCTGCTGACGAGTTCGAGATGATATTTGAGGTTACAAAATCATGGGATTCTGCTATATCAAACTCATAGTGATCAGCATGCTGGAATATGGCCACAATGTTGTTGCTTTCATTCAGCAATTCATTAATGATCTCTGAGGTATCTGAATACGTGCCATGTTCCTCAATACCTTTGCCCATGAAAACGGGAGTACTCAGAGCACCCCAAACAGATGCACAGCTCCCTCCTGTATCGTTCATGAAATCGTATGAGGTAATAAAAATCCTTTGGGGCTCGACAATATCCCCTTTCTTTGAAAATATGTCTATTGTTTTGCTTATCTCTTCCGGAGTCTCAACCAGCCTGCCTACTGGTATATCGGGGATATACAATTCACCGTCAAATCCTTCGGGTAAATCTTCCGATTCAAAATTGGCGTAGCAGTCGTCTGTGAGGAACATGTTATCCCAAAAAGCAGAGCCAATTGTCGTTGCTGGTTTGAGTTGGTCATATCGTTCGATATAATCCTTTTCATCATACAACCCATAGCTGCCAACATAGGATTCTAAGCTCTTATCTGGAATCCTGTAAAATGGTATCACTTCGTCATTGCCAGCAATAATGATGTATTCGATGTTTTTGTAAACTTCAAGTGATGAATCAATCAAATCCTTTATTGCTCTTGCAACGGCATTCGCATTTTCAGATGTGCGATTAGAATCCCATGAATCATAAGCCTCTGCGCACTTCTGGTCATCCCCTACATTCAGGACTATTCCGTTTACTGAGGGATGGTGGCTAAGTTGTATTAGATCATTTTCAACCGCCTTTAATCTTTTAAGGTTTGTAACAATTAGCGTTTTAGCCTTACTAGGTGCTAAAACACTGACCCTGGCTGTTAAATCTGTCAACGATTCATTGTCTTTATTTAAAACCTCTATTGTTATGTCATGGATACCGAGTGAAGCGTTTTCGGTTTTCCATTTTACGATTGCGGACTTGGATTCTTTAGAGTCTATATGCTCGATTGTTGTGCTATCCTGGATTCTCCCACCTTCTTTGATTTCTACAGTTAGATTTTTTTCCCTGAAATCGCCAAGGTTTTCAAGGGTAATGTTAAACAAGCTTATTTGTCCTTTTATTATTCTGGATAGAAAATCAATATTCTTAATTCTTACATCCTGAATTGGAAGTTTTACGAAGCCATAGATCAAAATGGTTTTGTTAGGTGTGATTTTATCATCGGATTGTATTTCAACGCTTCTCAGAATATAACCCCTCAGGTTCGCGGTGTCAATTGTTACATTGAAGACTTTTAAAGTGCCTTTTGGCATTTTCACTGGAGGGTTTATGTCAGAAATATATACGTCCTGCTCCGAGGTGACTGATAGTATGTTCAGATCATCTCTGCCATTATTGTAAACGAAAGCATTTTGGATTTTTAAAGTCTTCTGCACGATTTCGCCTTGATAAACCGTGCCAAAGTCGCAATATTCTGGCGAGACCAAAAAGGTCAGCCAGCCGCTTTTGTTTA
>QENH01000108.1 GCA_003336485.1 Candidatus Methanophagales archaeon | reverse complement strand
GAACGGCAGGGAAAATAGGATTCTGAGTTGCGGCATTTAAATCAAAGAGATTTTCGCAAATTCGCCTATCGCTTTTATTTGCAAGATGCTATATGCCATTGCACCCGAAAGTTATTTATATACCCCAATCTGTTTAAATGTCATGCGGTAAAATCATGGACAAAGTACTTTTTCTTTGTGGCAGCCCAAGAGGTAAGAAAAGCGCAAGTTTGTCCACTGCGTTGTACATGTCTCTTTTCCTCGATTACGACTACGAGTTTGATCTGGCTGCTAGAAATGGTATGATGCTTCGAGCGGATTATGATTTTGACAAGAAGAATAAAATGTTCGATTATCCTTCAACTGGCGGAAGCGCTGCAGTTATGAGAATTCTATTTAAAAGCAAGAAACTGGAAAAGAAACTAATAGCTTCTGAAGAAAAACGAATTGCAAAAGAAAGAGAGGAACTGCTAAAAAAGATCATTAAAACCGGCACTCTTGGAAAAGGGAAGAATATAACCAAAAATAAGTAACTATGAATGGAGAAAGGAGCTAACGATGGAGAAAGTGAACATCATTGGGGAGATATGCGAACTTGAGTTTGGATATAACGTGGTTATCGGCCATGCTTAGGAGGAGAACAAGATGACAAATAGTACGGAAATATGTATCCGTCCTGCAACGGCTGGAGATGTTTGTGCGATTTCCACCATTCTGCGAGAACTTGGTTGGTTTAACCATGTTAATAAAGAATCTCCCGCTGACACAAAGGCACGTATTGCACAACACCTGGAACTTTGTAATTCCTATGAAAGCCATACTGTTTTTGTAGCGGAAAACCAGAACGGAGAAGTCATTGGATATATCGCAGTTCATTGGCTACCGTACTTGATGTTGGCGGGCTCTGAGGGTTATATCTCGGAATTGTTTGTACGTGAATCAGATCGAGGTAAAGGAGTTGGTCGCAAGTTGCTGGAAGTGGTCAATGAGCAAGCCATAAAACGTGGTTGCACTCGGCTTATGCTGGTGAATGGGCGAAACCGTGAATCGTATAAACGTGGTTTTTACCAGAAACTTGGTTGGAAGGAACGGCAGGAGGTTACTAATTTTGTTTTGCTATTACCAAGAAAGACATAATATCGACACGGCAGATAACACAGGCTTTGCGGCTTCGTTTCACTTCGCCCAAACAGCCTTCGGCTGCTTCGAAAAGCCCAAGAACGAAAGTTATACGACCTATTACTCGGACGGTAGCATTTGAAAAGTATTTAAATTATTCGTATGTATTTGTATAGTTACGATGAAAATCCAAGATGCATGATACACGATACAGGAGGATGCAGATGTCATTCCAGACGTACAAGAATTGAGAAATGTAACCGTCAAGTCATGATCGGGCAAGTGAAATTATCTCAAAGCATTTCTTAAAGTTTGAAAGAAAGAAATGTTTTTTAATACAAAAACACGAATATTTAACAGGTGTTCAAGATGATTTCGAAAGAAGAGATAAAAGCGGTTTTAGATGAATACGACCTGAATAATACGACCATAGGCGTTCTGGGGTCACATTCTGCATTGGATATATGCAAAGGTGCGAAGGATCTGGGATTCAGAACGCTGGTAGTGTGCCAGAAGGGCCGGGAGCAAACCTATGCCAGATATTATCGAACGGAAGACTCACGCGGTATAGTGGATCGGACATTATTATTGGATAAATTCACGGATATAACAGAGGAACGAGTGCAGCGTGAGCTGCGAGAGCAGAATGTTATATTCATACCGCACCGCTCCTTTGAGGTCTACGTCGGCTTTGACAAGATAGAGAATGAATTCCTGCTGCCACTATTCGGCACCAGAAGCATACTCCGAGCAGAGGAGCGAGATGCCGATAGGAACCAGTATTATCTGATGCAAAAGGGTGAGATCCCATATCCCCGGACATATAATAGCCCCGAAGAGATAGACCGGCTGGTTCTGGTAAAAGCACCGGAAGCACAGCGGACATATGAACGTGCGTTCTTCTTCGCTTCTTCCACCGAAGAGTATTATATTAATTCCGAGCAGATGATTCACGCGGGCAAGATAACGGAGGCGGGATTGAAGAAAGCGGTAATCGAAGAGTTCGTTATGGGTACGCAGACCAACTTCAACTACTTCTATTCGATCTTAGACCAGCGACTGGAACTTTTGGGGACTGACACCAGGAGACAGACTAATTTGGACGGCATACTCCGTCTTCCCGCAACACAGCAGTTAGAGGCATTGAAGTACATAGATGTGAAAGCAATAGAAGCTGGGCACATATCATGCACGGTGAAGGAATCGTTATTAGAGCAGATATTCGATTTAGGCGAGAAATTCGTACGTGTGGCAAGACAAGAGTATCCACCGGGTATTATAGGCCCTTTTGCGTTACAATCCGCGTTCATTCCCGGTCCACCATCAGAAAAGGCGATTGTATTTGACATCTCTATGCGCGTACAGGGCTCGCCCGGGACAATGTTCACGCCATATTCGGGCTATTACTATGGTGAGTCGCTTTCGGTCGGCAAGCGAGTAGCAATGGAGCTCAAAAAAGCCATTCTACAGAACAGAGTGGAAGAGACGGTAACATGAAATGATAGCCCAAAGCGAAATCAACGGCATTATGGACGGTTATGATCCAAAAAGGATCACCATAGCCACGCTCGGGAGTCATACGGCACTCCAGATACTTAAGGGTGCTAGGGACGAAGGCTTCAAGAACATGGTGATCTGCAAAAAAGGCACAGAAGATCTTTATCGGCAGTTCGGGCTGGCGGATGAAGTACTAACAGTCGAAAAGTACACGCAGGTACTGGAACGTGAGTTTCAAGAGCGATTGCTAAAACAAAACGCTATTCTTATCCCGCATGGCTCATTTGTGGAATATCTATCGCCTATCCGAATCGAGAACGAACTCGCTGTACCAATGTTTGGGAATAGAACGGTTCTAAACTGGGAATCCGATCGTGGTAAGGAACGAGAATGGATGGAACGTGCAGGGCTGAGGCTGCCCCTAGAATTCAAAGACCCAGGAGATATAGATAGATTAGTAATAGTGAAATTCCCGGGTGCTAAGGGCGGGAAGGGCTATATCCTTGCAGGTAATCCCAATGAGTTTGAACAGAAGCACAAGGAACTAGAACTGAGCGATAAAGAGGAGTTCACACTGCAGGAGTATGTGATAGGAACCCGATTCTATCCGCACTATTTCTATTCGCCGTTAACCGATAGGGTGGAACTCCTCAGTATGGACATCCGTTATGAATCCAACATAGATGGCATCGCCCGGCTATCGTATATACTCCAGGATAGCCATCCAGAACCTTCATTTGTGGTTACTGGCAATCTACCGGTCGTAATTAGAGAGTCGCTATTACCGCGAGTACTGGAAATGGGCCAGAAAGTGATCGAAACATCTCGAGCACTGTTTAATCCGGGCTTAATCGGTCCGTTCTGCATAGAGACAGTATGCACAGAAGATCTGGCGTTTATCGCATTCGAGATTTCCGCTAGAATTGTCGCGGGCACGAACCTCTACATTAATGGTTCGCCCTACTCGCAGTTGCTATACCAAGAGCCAATGAGCTCCGGTCGGAGAATATCGCGAGAGATAAAAGAGGCGCTTAATCTCAATTCACTGAAGGCTGTTGTATATTGAGTATAAAAATCTAATTGCAAAGCGGAAAAATGGAAAGTAAAACGGTCTATAGACTATCGGCAATTTTAATTGGCTTGATGCTAATAGCAAGTGGTGTCGCTGTTGGTACAGATACTGTAAATGACGCACCAAAATCAAATGCATCGTTATCATCAGAGAACTATTGGGCGGTTATAGCAGGCTATGGCGATGATATGATGGCGTATCGGGGTGCTGAGAGCATGTACAATGTGCTCACTCGAGCGTCAGATAAGTGGAATGCAAGCAATATCCAATTTTTTGTTAACGAAACAGCAACAAAGGCTAACATCCGGGATGCAATACAGAGGATGGCAAATAAAGCGAGTGCCGAGGATACCTGCCTATTCTATTTCACCGGGCATGGTAATACCATAAGGGATTATAGCGATGACGAAGCCGATGGTTTCGACGAGTCACTAACTGTTTTTGACGATTACATAATTGATGATGAGCTTGAAGAATGGATCGGTATGATAAAAGCACAGAAAGTCATTGCAATTTTAGATGCTTGCCATAGTGGAGGGATACTTACTCCATTTCAAACGTGCGAAGTAGAGAAACGGTTGTACACGCTCGATGACGTTGCAACAGAGATCGAAGGAACGAATTGCGTGGTCTTAGCTGGCTGTCGGATGAATGAAGAAGGTGAGTACGCATATGATTTGAAAAATGGTCTATTTACTTATTATGTTGTACAAGGACTGTGGGGCGCAGCGGACAATGACGATGACGGAAGAATCTCGGTTCGGGAATTATGTGATTACTCTTTCCCAAAAATAGAGGGATACCAAGAAGAGACGCAGCATCCTATATTATGGCCTGATGATAATACTACAAACAATTTCACTATTATTACATTAAAGACACCAATCGCAAAAACGATCATGCTTCCAGAGGAGTATCTCACAATCCAGAAAGCGGTGGAAGCGGCAATGCCTGGAGACGTAATAGAAGTATCTCCTGGGACTTATACTGAGAACGTAATAGTAAATAAGCCACTTACAATCAGTGCCCCCTATGGGAATACTATAATACACGCAGCCAATACCGCTTGTTCCTGTATCCTTGTCACAGTAGACAGCGCCACAATTTCCGGGCTAACATGCCAAAAAGGTTCCCAAGGGATAGAGCTCATGAAATCATGCAACAACATAATAGCAAACAACATTGCATCGAAAAACAATGCTGGCATCTACTTCGAGTCTTCTGACAACAACCGGATCTATCTTAATAACTTCATAACCAACACGGTTAACGCTAACTCGCTTAGCTCTAGCAACATCTGGAACTCGTCATCAGAAATAGCATACGGTTACAATGGTAGTACATATACAAAATACCTCGGTAACTACTGGGACGATTACGAAGGATCCGATGTAGATGGCGATGGAATAGGAGATACACCTTACAGCCTAATTTCCGATAAGGACAATTACCCTTTGATCTTGCATACAAGCAAGTATTCTGGAGAGCAGATATATGAAAGTCCATCACCCACACAAACGCAAGAACAAAAGACATGGCATTATGTGTCTACGTTTACAGGTACCAAAGGGCGGACAACAGAGCCGTTCGCTATAAAGGGTGATGTATGGCGAGTGAAATGGTTAGTAAAAATCAGCTCAACTTTCTCATTCTTTTATGTTCATGTGTTCTCTGAGAGACAAGCAAGAGATGTAGTTGCCGAGTGGAGTTGGTCGGAAGAAAATTCTCACCGAGATACAAAGTACATTCACGAAGGGAATGGTAGCTACTACTTTAGTGTTTCTGCTATGGATATTGACGAGTGGGAACTCGAAGTGGAGGATTATTATTAAATCGTATTCTAACACATCTACCCAGCCGGCGGTATTATATAGCACAAAGCATCAAATTACAAACTAATTGTGTTATGGGATAACGATAGCATTAACTGAAGACTTAGGATTTGATATTTCCCAACGTAATAGAATGGTTGAAGGTTCGGTTTATCCGGATAATGTTGCTATGGGAATAGAAAGAGGTGAGTACCGAGCTAAAAGCATAATATCCAGTTGGTGTAAATCCATCCAACATGTGGAAAGGTTAGCAGCCACCTCAGAACTGAACCTTGCACCCAGCTTGGTAACATAACTGGCTGTGGTGATAGAGGAAGCCCCATTTGAAGATGGACCGCTAGAGGGCTTTCATATATATCTATTCTCCTGCTCTCATTGCTCAATCAATATCTCAACGATTAACGCTACGGCAAATTAACGATGCTCTTGCTTATCTTTCAATTTCCAATGAGCGCTATCCCACAACTCGTGATCTTACCCGTAAAATGATGCGGGGGGAGGGATTCGAACCCACGTATCCCTACGGAACAGGATCTTAAGTCCTGCGCCTTTGTCCAGCTCGGCTACCCCCGCTTTGTTTATGTCTATCGAATTACTTATATATATATAGAATATTTGTATTTGTTTACCTAACTTTCAAACTTTATATAATCCGCCCTGTTATTTTTGATTGTGCATGTGTTCAAGTGTTTTTGTTTTGCGATACAAATACATACAGCGAAAGTGATTTAAATATTTGAATCAATAGTTATATTGGTGGAAGCGAAAATGGTAAAAGTATCTTTGGATTTGGACGGAGAGTTGCATAAAGCGATAAGAAAGAGAGCGATAGATAAGGGGATAACAATGAAGGCGTATCTAGTTGAGCTTATCGAAAAAGGCGAAAGTATGGAAGAGGGCGAAAGTACAACATAGGCAAAGGAGATAACGGGTACTGACGGGTGTTACTCTTATTAAACTATTAAAGCGAGTTAAGTTATGGTTGATAGATTATATAGGGTCATACAAAAAGGGCTAATTGATGTTGTAGTTATAATGGTGATGTGTATGACCAAGCCAATTGATGGATCTACGAACATGAAAGCATGTGAAGTAGTTAGGAGTATGTATGTAACAGAAATTCTCGAGCCATAATGCTGCCACATACGCACAAAATGCGATATTTAGGGGTCACATACACATGATAATAAGTGTCCACTTATTGACATTATATAGGAAGGTTACCTTTTTAATATAAAAAGTACAATCTTTTTAACACAACAGGTAAAAAGGTGGGGTTAATATGATAGTGGGTATATATGCACGGGTATCAACAGAGAAACAAGAAGAAAGTTTGGATGAGCAGGTGCGGATGTTGGTCGAGTTCTGCGAACGGAGCAAATATGAGGTCTATAAAGTCTATTCGGAGACAGGCTCAGGCGCAAAGAGCAAGCGTGAAATGTTCATGGAGCTTATGCATGACGTTGAAGCGAATAAATTCGATGCAGTCGTTGTTCTTAAGCTGGATAGGTTTTCTAGGAGTATGCTAGACCTGCTAACGAGTGTTGAGCGGTTAAAAGAGAAAGGCGTCGATTTCATCAGCGTGAATGATCATATCGAGACGACCACGCCACAGGGCAAGCTGATATTTCATATAATGGGCGCTCTTGCCGAATTTGAACGGTCGCTCATCTACGAGCGTACGAAAGTAGGTATAGAACGTGCGAAACGAGAAGGTAAAATATGTCACAGGCCGAAGAAGAACATAAACCTCGATCGGGTCGTGGATAGATATAAGAAGGGCATTCCACTGACGGAAATTGCAGCTATCGAGCATGTGAGTTACAGCACTTTGAGGAACAGACTACGAGAATCGGGCATTAAACTGGAAACGCGACTGACGGAAGAGTGAACCCTCGAATCAGGTGCTTCTGCACGCTCTTTTCGGCACTGTCACATTCGCATTTTGAGCGACTTTTTCGTTGTGACGCGATGTTTACTATTACCTGTGCTGTTTTATTCGTTTATAGCACAAATAGAAACTTCGCTTTTTGACGGGCGCGCGAAAATGATATTTGGGCAGCATGGAACTAAAAATTTCCAATGATTTTTTTTGAGCACAGTCTAGCCACCTACTGAGCTGTGACTTTTGCACTTTCCGTTTTGCTTTGTCTTGCATATCTCCCCCTGCGTTCTATTTCCGCAACTCGTTTCAATACTTGTGCGGCGGCAGTAGGAAACGACCGCTTGTAGCCTTTAACAAACGACTCTTTTAAATGATCATGCGATTCATGCGTACCTCGCAGGCTCTGGAAAAATACATGTACGTCTACGCCCTTTGTCTCTACATTCGATTCGATAAAGGCCAACCCGAAATCAATGAAGTATATTATCTTATCGTGGCCCACAATGATATTAGAAGTGGTCAAATCGCCATGAATTATACTATTTCTGTGCAGGATACCGACAAGCTCGCCTATTCGCTCGCTTATCGCTACATCAATCACCTCACGCGCTAAATCGCCTTCTATCCGCTCCATCACCAATTCGTGATCCTGAACATCGAAGATAATAGGCGTAGGCACGCCTTTTCTTCTCGCTTCTGAGATCAGTTTCGCTTCGCTTTTCGTTCGCTCTTTCCGTATCCGCGTGTCTAGCTCTTTTACCCGGTACCGCTTCTCTATCCGCCTCTTATACACGAGGTCGCCATTTAGCTCTACTATCGCTTCTGCACACTGTATTATCAAAACGTAATGACCTTCTTAGCGTTGCTCAATTCTTTAAGGAGGTCGGGCAACTCCAGCTTTTGCAGCCCCTCGGGAACATCAAACCGTGGAGGTTTTCCGCCCAGCAGTTTCATCCACGCATAGCAGGCATATAGTGGCACACCAGCACTGCTCGCCATTTTTATCAGTTCAAGCGGGTCTGAAGGGACACCCATCTCCGCTGCATTCTTCTCTATATCTGCCGCATGGCTTTCTAACCCCGGGGCATACCTAAACGTCTTATCCACGAGCGCAGCCAAACCCTCTTGTACGAATAGTACCGCTATATCCTCGCCTGCTTTCTTACTATTTGCGGCGACGATAAGAGCACTCAAATATGAGTTCACCGTCCCATCCTTACATATTATTATAGTCTCAGCCATTTTTTTTCACCACCTAAAATGAGTGATTATGATTTTATAAAGTTGTTGCTTTTTGTCTTTGTATAGCGAATGCCTGATACAGTAGGGATTTCTGAAAAGGGTCAAAGTATATAAGTGATTGGTGATTTTCTCGTTACGATGTTCTAAATACTGGAGTATTGCAAGAAACTTATAAGTACTCCTTTTATCATATCTATTAAATTGATCAAATATGCGAACCCCAATAGTGACGGAAGAGGAGGTAGTAGTATTTTTTAAGAAGCATCGTGTCGTGACTTGGGAACAAGTAACCTCACACTTCGGTATTACGAGACAAGCACTCCAAAGGAAAATCAAGAAACATTCGCGCCTTACAAGCCTCAACCACAATCATCGATATCTTGCTCTCAAACAATTCATAGGAAATACCAATCGATATGGATTCTGGTCATACAAAGGAATTATATTTTCCATACATGGAAATACCGCAAAGACCATCCCTCATCTCATTAACGCTAGTGATCGTGGTCTGTCCGCAAAACAGTTGGAACAAATCACCGCCGTGATGTGCAGGGGAATCCTCCTTAAACTTCTGAAACAGGGGGAAATCGCTCGTATTAAGGAAAGTTTTGATTACATCTATTTATCTCACATCCCAGAGATAAAACGTGTTCAATTAGAAAATAGAGGGCTTACATCTCAAGAACATTCGGTCGAAGTTAAAACACAAAAATCATCAGAAGTGC
>QENH01000109.1 GCA_003336485.1 Candidatus Methanophagales archaeon | reverse complement strand
AATGGATTCTCTTGATGCCATTTGGTCTTCGAGAAAGATAGCAAAGCTAGCTCATGAGAATGTAGTGTATATGTATCTAACAGGGCATGAGAAGCCCGATTTCCGAACGATATGCAATTTTAAAAAGGAGTGTGAGGGGCTAATAGAAGCGGCGTTCAAGGAAACCGTCACGATGGCTAAAGCATTAGGAATACTTAACTTGAATCACATATCAACCGATGGTCCCAAGATGAAAGCAAATGCTTCAAACAACTACACGCTGAGTAAGGAAGAGATAGAGAGGATAAGAAAATTAATAGCGAGAGGGATTGCGATAGATAAAGCGGAGGACAAGCTCTACAGAGATAAGAGGGGTGACGAGCTGCCACCTGAACTCAATACGCAAGAGAAGATTCGTGAGAAGAATCTGAGGGTGATGTGGGGTAAATTAGGTAGCAGTGTGGCTGCTTTATCTAATATTAAGGGTTTGGTAGCTAATTTCGCATTTAGAGTATCAAGTATTTAGGTTTTTATTCATATTTCCTCTTGGTGTGTCATGAACTTTCGATTTATGTCGATTTACGGTCATTCTCTTTAGAGGCAATCTACAATCCCTCAATAGCAAATGGTATCGTCTATTTCATTTCGGATAATAACATGTATGCCATAGAAGAGGATACGGG
Organism: Candidatus Methanophagales archaeon; assembly: GCA_003336485.1. GTDB lineage: Archaea > Halobacteriota > Syntropharchaeia > Alkanophagales > Methanospirareceae > Methanophaga. Next base: position 8,858 of record QENH01000109.1, on the reverse strand, counting down.
AGAAAAGCTATTTTCCTATCAGTTGGGACACAAAGCCGATGAAACAACCCAGGTTGCCATTTCTAATGGGATGATCTACTTTTCTGGAAGTGATGGCACTTGCGCTCTTTTTGCGCTTGGTCTAGGGGGGATGATACCAAAGATCCACAACGCCAAGGTTGAAGGCGTAGATTTCCACCGGAACGTTGTAAAGGGTCAGATAAACCCATTTAAAGTTATTCTGAGGAATTATGGCGATAGGGATGAATTTGATGTGAAGCTGAAAATGGGAAGAGAAGAAATTCTTAGGGGAGTATACCTAAACGAGACCGAAACAAAGACAATACCATTCGAGATTGACACTTCTGATATGCCGTTAGGCATAAACAAGGGTCAAGTTGTGATCTCAAAGGGCAAGAGATTGGACTATTTAAATCTGACAATGTTGGTTGCATCGGAGTTTGAAGCTTCATCGCTCATCGTGACGAACCTCAAGCGAATGACTGATAAGTGGGGAAATGATACTGTCAGTGCGTCAAAATTAAAAGAGAAATTGATAGAACTGAGCTTTCATCCCACTGTTAACGGTATTATAGTCGGCGTTGAGAATGAGACAAACTGTTCTAACCTGTATGACGAATGGGATAATGATAAAGGACCAGAGAAAGCGAATGAAATCGCTAAAGCGATAAAGAAGTTGATTGATACAAAATTTAAGGAGTATCTAAACATAGAATATTTGGTTGTTGTTGGTGATGACCGAATTATCCCATTTTACAGAATTCTGGACAATACTTCTGAACCCTTTATAGCTGGTTGGGATACAGAAAGGAATTATCAGATTATTAACAAGGATAGCACCGTTGGCTCGGCACTCCACAGAAATATGTTTTTAACCGATAATATTTATGCTGCCGATAGACCAATAGAATGGGAAACCGCAGCAGTGAGTATCCCGGAATTGTTTGTACCAGTCATACCGGTAGGCAGGCTGGTGGAAAGTCCGGAAGATATATCCGCGGTAATAGATGCCTTTTTTCAACAGGAATATGTGAATCCCGATAAGATATTCGTGAGTGGTAGTGATTTTATGAAAGATTCAGCCGCTCTTTGCAGCTCAATATGGGAAAAGAAAACGAAAGGGGATGTAACAGTAGTAGTAAATGAGACCGTTGATAGTTTCCAGCAAATCAAAGATGAGTTTTTGAACATCAACAGCAACAACATCGTCTTCGTCTTTCAACATGCCGAGCACGAGCGATTCCTGATTCACTATGGTAATATCACTTCACAAGATGTATCTCAGTCACTTGTAGATTTAAATAACACGATAATCTGTTCACTGGGCTGTCATTCTGGACTTAATGTACCGCCAAATGCGTTAATTGACGATCTTGATCTCGTACAGGCATTTGCGCAGAAAGGTGTCCTGGCATACATTGCCCCTACTGGCTATAGCATAGGACTTCGTAGGACCATAGGAGCACATGAACTCCTTATCTCATACCTTACAAAGCATCTTTGCGAGGGTAGAGACGTTGGCACTGCACTCATGCAGGCGAAGCAAGAATACTGGGCAACCAACTACGATTTCAATTATATAGATGAAAAAGTTTTTGAGTCTACTACTCTCTATGGCTTACCTATGGTCAGGATCAACATTCCTCGATCCAAAGTGAAGATCAAAAGCATGGAAGTGGGCATACATAAAGAACAACCCGATACACTGGTGATCCATCCGTTACACATCCAAAACAGCACACCAGATGGCAACTATTACATGACTCCGAGTCGAGAGCTTCTATCCGATCCAGGAAAGCCCGTACAACCCAAAGAGATAAGGATATTCTATCCTACTTCTGCGAGAGTGTTGCGTGGTGCGGTTATGAATAGCTCAAAATACCATCAGAACAAATCCTTTACACCGTTAATAGATGCATACATGCAATCTCATGAAATACCCGAGTTTAAGTCATATAGAATAGAGAATTGGTATCCTGCCCAGATATTTAAGATAAATTCTATTCGCTATCCAAAAGATCCTACGCAATCACGTCAATATCTGATAATTATAACAGGTCAGTACAAAGGGCGGACACTACCAGATACACCAGGGGAAGAACGGATATATGAAGAACTATCCTTTGACCTTTATTACGCCAGAGCAGATGAGGAAACACAGCCGCCTGTGATCATGGAGGTCTCTCCAATCAGGATCAATGATACGATTAACATAACTGTTATTGTTAGAGATGAATCAGGGATACAAAGGGTTCTGGTGACCTATACAGATATTAATGGCGACTGGGGAGAATGGCGGAGTAAAGCTAGCAAGCTCGAAGAAGGCGATTTGTGGAGTTGTAACATATCTGCTAAAGAAGGAATAGAATTCTTCGTGCAAGCGGTGGACAACGCTGGAAATGCAGCAGTAGTAGAACAATGGAGGATATAATGAATATTTTACGTCAATTCTGGTTGTGGTGGATAGTGCCAAGGAAGTGGAGGGGATCTTTGCTTGCCCAATGACATAAAAGGAAAGATATATAGTCTCAGAAATATAAGCTTTTCACCTCTTGTTGTCGCCCGTATGTCTTAATCGCAGGTGTTACGGTATTTTACTTCCCCTGTACCTGCGATAAAAATTGAGAGCTGGTAAATAAATAAATGGGGGTACCATCATAAAATTGGCGTGAATAAAGTAATCCACAAAAGAAATAAAGTACACCTATAACGAAAACAGCCATACAAACTTTATGGGCAACTACTGGGATGACTACGCAGGAAATGATACAAATAAAGATGGTATTGGCGATATTTTTTATATCCACGATGGAGACAGGAACTACCCTCCGCTGATGCAACCATGACAAAATTATTTCCACGAGGGAAACGCAAGAAAAAATTAAAATGATTAATTAGCCACCAAGACCACCGAGCACACAGAGCAGAATTATCATATTTGGCACGAAAAAGCTAAAAATCATATGCCGATAAGTTTAACTATTCAGAAACTCGACTTTATTCAGAGGAAAATAAAATGTCCGGATATGTGGTAAAGGTGGGAAAGAAGGGGGAATTATACACGCCTAAGAAGCTGAGATTGCAGATAGGTCTGGACCCCGGAAGCGAATTAATCGCAGTAGTGAAAGGAGAAGAGGTCATCTTAAGGAAGCGAAAAAGAATAACCGACTTGTTAGATGAGGATGCAATAGCAACGGTAAGCGAAAAAGAGGTTAAAAAAGAGCGCAGGATATTGGAGAAAGAACTCTTTGAGAGATAATAGTATGAAGTTCCGCGAGTTATACCTTGATACAACATACGTCATGCCATTTTTCTATCTCGGCATAGACGTGAAAGGATTCTCCAGAACTGTGTATAAAGAGGTCATAAAGTCGGTGGAGCGGATTCACGTAAGTGGGATTTCCATTATTGAGGCAAAGGCTAAGAGTCTAAAGATAGGTGGAAACCAAACTGCGATAAATGAAAAGTTCAATGAGGGTCTATCGGTCTTATCAGCAGATGAAAAAGTCGTGATACATGGATATAGTCCAATGGCTGATAAAAACTTCAACGAATTTCAACCTCTTGGACTCGGCTTTTTCGATGCTGTAATCCTAGCACAATCATGCACTGTTGGAATACTACTCACAGAGGATTCAAGGCTATTGCGGCTCAAAGATGTAGGTGTTAAAGCAATCAATTGGGATACTATTATCAGAGAAATGAGAATACGAGATAATTAGAAATGGCTAGAAAAGTAAAGCTGAAAATAGCATCTTTAGTAGGTGCAAGTGGCTGTATCACTACTCTACCCCTTCAGCTCTGGCAGAACGATCTTCATGAAACTTGTTGCTATTATCAAGATCATCGGCCCTAAGAACAGACCCAGAAAACCAAAGATCGTTACACCAAAGATGTATGCAAGGAGTAACGCACCAACATGCACGTGTTTCTTGCTTATGTATGGTCTCAGAGCGTATTCAGGCACAAGGTCCACCACAACAGACACAACAACAATGAATAACAGAATGAACCACCATGATGTGTGGAGAATAGCATTTAGATATGCTTGAACACCCAGATAGATAGTCAATGGAACCCAGATCAATTTCACCCCGACAATCGGTATGAAGATCCCAATTCCGCACAGTATACCAAACAGGAGCGGATATGGTATCAGCAACTGAGGTGGTGCAACGAGATTAAGAAGATAGAAGATAACAATAGCAACCAAGGCGGTTAAAATCGCCGTCAGGATATTACCGAAGTATACCTGGTAAAGAGCAGAATCAACATCGTCAAAGAACTTCTTTGCTAGCTCTGTTTTGCCACCTAAGAATGTATCAGTTATCCATGCCATGAGTTTAGCACCATCCTTCAGCAGATAATATGCTATTACGAACGTAAGGAACAACTTGAGCGGGAAATCGAAATACGGGGCCATTGAGCCCGAAAAAGCGGATAATTGTGTTATGTATACACTCCATTTATCGCCCTGAGTGAACAAAATAGAAATATCAGCCAGGTGTATGCTACTTACAATCTCTTTAAAGTTTTTTACGATTTCATGCACATAACCCATGTACCCGAAACCGGAATCCACAAAAAATTTACTCAATTCCATATATGCAATACTCAATATATAACTGCATATAAGGACTAGAGGCAGGACAATGAAGAATAAAGAACAGAAAGCATCCACACTCTCGTATTTGCATCTCTTGACAAATCCGCGGTATACCGGTCTTGCAACGTAGTAAATAAAAATCCCATAGATGATCACATCACAGGAACGGAATAACACATAAACTAACAGTGCAATGGAAATCAGACCCACGATCAGCCAGCATAACTTACCGTCCCTTATATTCATGTCTCTCTTACCTCCACAATTTTACGTCTGCTTTTTGCGCCCGAAACGATTCTTACGTCTGCGTTGAAGTATCCGGACAATAACATAACTACCGCTTTATTTGCCTTGCCTTTTGTTGGTGGCTCTTTCACCCGAATTATCATAGGTTCCGCATCTATTATCTCTTCCGTTTTCGAATTGGGAATGACTTTTATCGCTATTCTTTTCATCGTACTATTTTTTAAAAAACTAGTCCCTATGCCAGACCAGATACATGAACTTGCAGCCCTTCTCTTCACAACGCTCTATGCGTGAATTCTTTCGCATCCGTACCCACATACGGTGCTACTGTATGCCCCTTGCCGCGAAGTAGATATTTATAGATAACTAACCCCTCCAAACCCACCGGACCTCTTGCATGCACCTTATACGTGCTTATACCCACTTCGGCGCCCTTACCGTACCGGAACCCATCGCTGAATCGAGTGGATGCATTGTGCAGTACCGAAGAAGAATCAACAAACTGCAAGAACTTACGTGCACGCTCATTATTTCCCGTTACAATTGCATCTGTATGTCCCGATCCGTACTGGTTGATATGTGCAATGGCTTCGTCCACACCGTCAACTACTTTGATTGATATGATTAGATCGTTATATTCAGTACGCCAATCGTCTTCTGACGCCGCTTTTATCTCGTTTTCGGCTTCAATGACTTGCATTGTCCGTTGACATCCCCGGACCTCAACGCCCGCATTCTGATACCGCTCAACCATCGCGGGTATAAATTCAGCGGCAATTGCTGTGTCCACAAGCAAAGTCTCGGCTGCATTACAAACCGCAGGATATTGCACTTTAGAATCGAAACATACATCCAACGCCATATCGCGATCTGCATCTCGGTCAACATAAACGTGGCATACGCCCTCAGAATGGCCAAGGACCATGATGCTGGTGTTATCTTGTATATATCTTACGAATTGGTCGCTACCACGAGGCACTAAGAGGTCTATATACTCATTCAATTTTAACATCGCATTTACGTCTTCTCGCGATTCAAGTAATTGTATCCAGCCTTTGGGTATACGATCGCCTTCAGCAGACGCTTTTGCTACAATCGCAAATAGCGCGTCATTTGAATGCTTTGCTTCCGAACCCCCCTTCAGCATTACAGCATTCCCGGTTTTCAGGCATAGCGAGGAGATCTGAACCAGCACATCGGGTCGCGATTCAAATATCGCGCCTATGACACCAATAGGGCACGATACCTGATAAAGCTCCAAATCTGTATCTAACTCGATCGCCGATATTGTTTTTCCTACCGGGTCATCTAATTTCGCAACGTCTTGCACACTCAAAATCAGCTCATCTAGCTTTGAATCGTTCAATTTCAACCGGTCAAGCAATGACTTGGACATTGTACCTGCTTCTGTTAACCGTAACGCATCTGCAACATCCATCGCATTTGCTGCCAGTATTTGGGCTCTATCTCTATCAATGGAATCCGCGATTCTTAGCAGTGCTTTATCCTTATCTGCAGTTGTCACATTAGCTAATATTAATGCGGCTTCTTTCGCGCTCTTCGCCTTTTCTACTATGCTCATAACCATTTTTATGCGAACCTCCTAAAAATCATCCTACCTGTTAGATATAAAGTGTGATGGTTTAAAAACTAACGCTTTTATCTTCCACAAGAACAAACTAAAATAATATATTTGTTGACACAGATTATAAATAAAGATCAACAATGCCAAACTTGGATAAGTCCGTGTCCTTAATAGAAGGTAGTCATACTTTATTTATATATGATAGACTAGAATGGGATAGAATGGAGAAACGCAAAACTGTTTCGCGGGTGCACGAATCGACCGCGAAGATTTGGTCGCTAAGTAGGCGTCATGAGCTACTACCGATACATAGGGTTTTACTTGGTCATGACGGGTCTATGACAAGTCTTCTGGAGCTGATCTCATGCTGCGAAGTTGCGATTCGAACAATCAAGCAGGCAGTGGTTCTTTGTCCTTCGGAAGCAGCGGACCTACTCGCGGTAGACGCCGGCGAGCCGACAAATGAGCGTGAGATCATAATTGTTCGGAAGACAGATGATCTGCCGCTACTATATGCACGGTCTTACACACCGTTATCACGGCTAAAACCGGTGTTCAAAGCTGATCTGATGAGGGCCGACATCCCGATCGGCAAGATTATGCAAATGCATCGAATCGAGGCGAGGCGAGAGATACTGGATGTCGGATATCGGGAGAGTGAGCGTTCGCTTGAGCTGCTGTTGGCTTGTCCCGGCCCTTACCTCTGGCGAGTGTATAATATTATTACAGAGGGGAAACCGCTGATTACTGTTAAGGAGTGCTTTTCGGTCGCGCTATGAAATCTAAATCTAGCCATAGCATTTAGGTGTTCGGTTAAGTACGACACAACATAAATAATGATTGAAAACGTCACTCTTGGCGTTGATAAAACCCTTGCTTTTTTAGGCTGTGCCGATACCTCTGAATATCTTTTGCCCTAGTTTAGTGATTGTGAACCATTCGATTCCCAAACCATGATTAACGAGATATTCCTTTCTGTCTTTCTCAAACCCAAAATCGAGAAGCCCGAATATCGTGAGCGCCGGGACAATTCGCGCCTCAAAAACGGAGAAAAGATAAACTGCTACACCGATAATCAAAGACAGTTCGTCTTCTGCGCTTCCCGGCACTCTGCAGAATTCCCTTATCCAATCTACAAATTGATACTTCTCGTCCACTTCGCATTCTGATAGTGCAGAAGCAATATTCCCCCTTTCTTCTCTCACTGATTCTTGACTTCCCCCGCTATCAGGGGGCAAGATTTTACCCCACCGCGTTTCGTTCCACAAAGCATCAAATAACACGACAAATTGCTCCTTCTGTGATAGCTGCTTGAAACGATCAATCCGCGGTGTCACCGCTAACTTATTGTTTGCACTCACAACGAGCAGATTTAACGTTTTACTTAGCGTGTAGAACAGGTGTATCGTTCTCGAATCGGGCTGATTAGCAGTGTTTTTGAGTTCTTCTGGGCTGTTCATCGCTTCGTTCAACGCAAAGAGATCTCTCCTAGAGATAAAACTATTTGCTGCTGTCAGTTTCATGCCGTTATGTGCTAATAGGTAGTTCAAAAAAGTCTGGAAATCGTTTAACACTGTAGTACGACTTAGACTCAAATCGTCTTTTGAAAATGCAGTACTGATTTTTTCATTTACTTCAAATGGCTGCTCATAGTTCACTTCCAGCTCTTCTTCATCATATTCGTCCATAAACCATACCTCGTAGTCTATATCCCAGGTCTCACTGTCCGGGTCGAGTTCATCGTGAGATTCAAATCGGCGGATATATCTTCGAGGGTTTTTGCACGCCAAGAGGATCTCGTCCAATTGGTCTTTGTCCACGCGGCCGCATTCATGCAGGAACATGTAGAATTTCTTGAATGCTGTGAGTATAGGGCGGACATCACTCTTGCAACTGTTCCAGACTTTTCGGATGTACCAGTTACTGAGATAGTCGTCGATGTCCCTGTCGGTAACTTCCAGTAGGTTTCTTTCCGCGTAGCCTGGGAGGTAGTGAAGTGCAAAGAGGCGGATGTGATCCGCGTGGACGGAAGCGGTTTCTTCACTTAGCCCTTTTTCCTGCTTTTGATAGTTGTAAAAGGATTCGACTAATTTTTCCGTCGCTTCTTCTTCCATCGGGGTCATTTACTATATATACCTTGCTATGTTATTGCGCTTCAAAAAACTTTGTAGAGTCCCGAAATTATTTGGGACCAGTTTTTTACTAGGGCACGATATTCATTTTTCAGATGATTCGTAATAACTATTAATAATAACCTAACCCGTTTAACGGTACATGGCCAAACGAAAAGTAATTGTTGAAGTGGAATTCAATGATGATAGTGTCAACAGCATCGAAGATCTCGAACGGGAGATTCTTGCCCAGGACATTTACGGACAAGTAGCAAGGAAGTATCTCGATAGTTTACAGGACGACAGGATA
>QENH01000110.1 GCA_003336485.1 Candidatus Methanophagales archaeon | reverse complement strand
GTAGATGTAAAAGCTGTAGCTGAGTTTGCAGGAGGATTACCCAGTGTAGTTATTGCAAGGGATTACCAGTATATGTGCTCAGATCCTGGTCAGGAGTTGATAAAGAGCGATATAAGAGATCTTGGGTTGAACAGAGTTGTTGTTGCCTCTTGCTCGCCGAGGATGCACGAGCCCACATTTAGAAATGCATGCGCAGATGCGGGCTTGAACCCCTATTGTTTCGAGATGGCGAACATAAGAGAGCAGTGCGCCTGGGTACACTCTAAAGGAGCAACGGATAAGGCGAAGGATTTAGTTGCTTCTGCGGTCGCTAAGGCGGCGTTGTTAGAACCTCTAGAGCGGAAGAAAGTCAATGTGGTACCAAGAGCGCTGGTGATAGGCGGGGGGGTAGCGGGAATATATGCTGCATTGGAGATCGCGGACAAGGGCTTTGAGACGTATTTAGTGGAGAAATATCCTTCGATCGGGGGGCATATGGCTCAACTGGACAAAACGTTCCCTACTTTAGATTGCTCTGCTTGCATACTCACGCCGAAGATGGTGGAAGTGGCAAGGCACAAGAATATCCAATTGCTCACTTACTCGGAAGTGAAAGAAGTTAATGGCTACATCGGGAACTATAAGGTGAAGATAAGGAAGAAACCCCGCTATTTGGATGAGCTTAAATGCACCGGTTGTGGAGAATGCGCAAATGCGTGCCGGCTACATGGAATAATCCTCAATGAATTTGATCTTGGCTTATCGAAAAGGGCTGCGAGATATGTACCTTTCCCGCAAGCTGTTCCCCTAGTATATACCGTAGATTCCGATCGCTGTATCTACATAACGAAAGGTAAGTGTGGTAAATCGCCGGCGTGTGTAGATGCGTGCCCTGCTGACGCGATTGATTTCGATCAGAAAGAGGAGGTGCTAGAAGTAGAAGTGGGGACGATAGTGGTTGCAACAGGATACGACTTGCTCGATCCTGTCAAAAGACCAGAGTATGGCTATAAATACACGGAGGTTCTAACAGGGTTAGAATTTGAAAGGCTTTCTGTTGCTTCGGGCCCTACTAGCGGGCAGATACTAATAAACGGTAAAGAGCCAAAAGAAGTAGTCTTCATCTCTTGTGTGGGATCGAGGGAGAGAAATGGAATTACGAATTCTAATGAGGATATTCAAGCATCGAAAATGGAAGGGGCGGCAAGGAATGAATATTGCTCACGGGTGTGCTGCATGTATATAGCGAAACAGGCACATCTGGTAAGAGACAAAATCCCGGATGCCAGGGTCAGGATATTATACAATGATATGAGGGCATATGGAAAAGGCTTTGAAGAGTTTTATAATCGTGTGGTAGCAGAGGGAGTGGAATACATAAGAAAGGAACTCGAAGACGAAGTGGAGGTACTAAAAAGGAGCGAAGAGGATGATAACGTGGTAGTAAGAACTAGAAGCGGGGGGATAGAACTAGAAGCGGATCTGGTTGTTTTGGCGAATGCCCTCGTGCCAAGAAAGGACGCAGATGAACTCGCTAAAATATTGAAGATCACGAAAAGTGGAGATGGATTCTACTTAGAAGCGCATCCCAAGCTCCGTCCTTTGGATACTTTCACAGAGGGTATTTTCATCGCGGGATGCTGTCAATCACCAAAGGATATACCAGATAGTGTTGCACAGGCGGTTGGTGCGGCAATAAGAGCTTCGATACCGCTGATGCGGGGTGAAGTGGAGGTAGAGCCGTTAGTAGCATTCGTGAATGATGGTATTTGCGTGGGTTGTGGAACATGTGAAGCAATCTGCCCGTTTGATGCGCTCTCTCTCGAAGCGGGAGTGATGCATGTGAACGAAGTGGTCTGCAAAGGATGTGGTTCTTGCAGGTCTGCATGTCCTTCCGGGGCAATTACAATGCGGCATTTCAAAGATGAGCAGATATATGCACAGATAGATGCGATGTGTATCCAGAAGGTATAATCGAAGAGCAAAAAGAGAAGAACAATGAAAATAGGCGTATATATCTGTCATTGCGGAACGAACATAGCAGCAACGGTGGATGTGGAAGCGGTAGCGAAGTTTGCAGAGACTCTACCGGACGTTGCGGTATCACGGGCTTACGTATATATGTGTTCAGATCCGGGTCAGGAGCTGATAAAAGCAGACATTCTGGATGCGAAGTTGGATCGAGTTGTCGTTGCTTCTTGTTCGCCCCGCATGCACGAAATCACATTCAGAAGTGCATGTGAGGAAGCAGGCTTGAATGCGTATTGCCTGGAAATGGCGAATATACGAGAGCAGTGCAGTTGGGTCCATTCAGATAGAGAAAAGGGTACAGAGAAAGCGAAAGAGTTGGTTGCAAGTGCGGTTGCCAAGGCAGCCTTGTTAGAATCTTTGGAGCCGATGCGTGTGGGTGTGACACCATCTGCACTAATAATAGGTGGCGGTATAGCCGGGATACAATGTGCACTTGATATTGCAGATGCCGGTTTCCAGGTCTATTTGGTAGAGAAGGAGCCCTCTGTTGGTGGACACATGGCACAACTTGATAAGACTTTTCCTACTTTGGATTGCTCTGCTTGCGTGCTCACACCGAAGATGGTGGATGTAGCACGCCATGATAAGATCGAGTTGATTACGTATGCTACGGTGGATAGCGTAGAGGGCTACGTAGGGAGCTTCAAGGTGAAGGTAAAGAAGACTCCACGCTATGTGGACGAGGATAAATGCACGGGCTGCGGCGAATGTGCAATTGTATGCCCAGTAAAAGAGGTTGTGCCAAATGAATTCGATTTAGGGCTATCAAAAAGAGGTGCGGTATACATACCATTTCCGCAAGCTATCCCTATGGTATACACAATTGACAAGATGGGAGGGATACCACCATGCAGATTAGGCTGCCCTGCGAATGTGAATGTGCAGGGCTATGTTGCGTTAATCGCACAGGGCAGATACAGAGAAGCAATTGATTTGATTCGCGAGGTGAATCCATTACCTGCGATCTGTGGATATGTATGCCCACACCCATGCGAGAATGAATGCAACAGGGTAGAAATTGACGATCCCATTGCAATTGGTGCGTTAAAACGATTCGCGGCGGATAACATAGATTATGAAGATGAAACTGACGCTGAAACAGAAGAAGAGGATAATGAAACAGAAGATGCAACTGATGTTGAGCGAGCGGAAAAGATAGCGATTATTGGATCCGGTCCGGCGGGTCTAACAGCCGCATTTTATCTCGCTAAGTGCGGGTATCATGTGCGGATATTAGAGAAGTTGCCGGTTCCGGGAGGTATGCTTGCTGTCGGAATACCCGAATATCGGTTACCAAAAGATATATTGAAGAAGGAAGTGGAATATATCAAACGAGAAGGCGGGAGAATAGAAATAGACACCGGGGTGGAGATAGACAAAGACGGTTTTGAGAGACTTAAAATAGATTACAAAGCCATCTTCGTCTCCATCGGCGCAGATAAGAGCAGAGCGTTTGGCATCGAAGGTGAGGGCCTGAAAGGGGTAGTTCATGGTGTTGAGTTCCTACGTGAGCTGAATCTTGGTAATACTGTGGTGCCGGGCAAGAAAGTAGCGGTGGTAGGCGGAGGGGACGTAGCGATAGACGCAGCGAGATGTGCTTTGCGATTGGGCTCAGACGTAACATTAGTCTATAGACGGTCGAGAGAGGAGATGCCAGCAAGGGACGAAGAGATAGCAGATGCCGAGGCAGAGGGCGTGAAAATCACATTTTTAACGAATCCGAGCAGATTTATTGGCGATGGTTTTGTGCAGGGTATGGAATGCGTAAAGATGGAATTGGGAGAACAGGACGGATCAGGTAGGCGGCGACCCGTACCTGTTGCGGGTTCGGAATACATACAGGATGTGGACACTGTGATCTTGGCGGTAGGCCAGCAATCGGCGCTAGAATTCCTTGAAGGTAGCGGTATAGAGCTAGAGGGCAATAGGATTAAGGCGGATGGGGATGGTAGAACAAACATAGAATGCGTATTTGCAGCGGGTGACGCCGTAACAGGACCAGCAACGGTGGTAGATGCGATTGCGGGCGGTAGACGGGCAGCAGAGGCAATTGACCGCTATCTGCGTGGAGAGCCATTGCCCGAATTAGAGCGTGAAGAAAAGAAAAGGATAGTGCTAGAAGACATAAAGGCGCGACTACCGGAATTGGAGAAGGACGAACGACGAGAAGTCGCAAAAATTCCGGCTGAAAGAAGAAGGGATAGCTTTGAAGTGGTTGAACTCGGATTTATTGAGGCGGATGCGATCGAAGAGGCAAAGAGATGCATGACGTGTGGCATCTGTGCAGATTGCCGGCTTTGTGAGACGGCGTGCGAGGCAGATGCGATATCCCAAGATATGGAAGAAGAATTCGTGCAGCTAGAAGTAGGTGCGATAATAGCTGCAACGGGCTATGATTCATTCGATCCCTCTTTAGAGCCCAATTACGGCTATGAATATGACGAAGTAATAACAAGCATGGAGTTCGAGCGGCTTTGTAACGCTTCCGGTCCGACAAATGGCCATATAGAGATAAATGGGGAAACGCCAAAGGAAGTGGTGTTTATAAGCTGTGTGGGGTCGAGAGAGAAGTACAAAGGACAAACAGGGACAGGAGAAATGGCGGGTAATGCTTATTGCTCGCGTGTATGCTGCATGTATATAGCGAAACAGGCGCATTTGGTGCGTGAGCATATTTCGGATGCGAATGCGACTGTGTTTTATACGGACGTAAGAGCGTTTGGAAAAGGTTTTGAGGAATTCTACTGGCGTGTGAAAGAAGAGGGCGTGAACTACATAAGAAGAGAGTTAACGGACGACCTAAAAGTGGATAAGGATGGGGATGGGCAGTTGAGAGTGAAGACGGTAAGTGGAGGACGGCAGGTAGAGAAGGAAGCAGACCTTGTTGTGCTTGCAACCGGGATCGTCCCAAAAGAAGATGTTCGCGAGACTGCAAGGAAGTTGAAGATAACGCAAAGTGGCGATAAATTCTTCCTGGAGGCGCATCCAAAACTCCGTCCTGTGGATACGCTTACTAATGGTATTTTCATTGCCGGATGTTGTCAATCGCCGAAAGATATACCGGATACTGTAGCGCAGGCATCTGCAACGGCTTCGCGAGCTTGTAGTATCTTATCTAAGGAGTATGTAGAGGTGGAGCCGATAACAGCGGAAGTGGACGAAACTCTCTGCTGCGGTTGTGGTATATGCGAATCAGTATGTCCTTATGGCGCAATAGAAGTGATAGAAACGGAAGAAGGCAGAAGAGCAAGAGTGACGGGCGTAAAATGCCATGGTTGTGGCACCTGCGGGTCGAGCTGCATAAAGAAAGCGGTAAAAATGCACCAATTCACCGATGAGCAATTGATAGCACAGGAAAGAGCGGCTTTGGCGACAGAGAAGGTGGTCTCATAATGGCCGAGGTGAATTTAATAGGTTTTATGTGCAATTGGTGCTCTTATGCGGGTGCTGATTTGGCTGGTGTCTCTCGCTTTCACTATCCACCGAATATAAAGATAATAAGAGTGATGTGTAGTGGACGAGTTGATCCGGAGCTTATCCTGGATACTTTTCTATACGGTGCGGATGGCGTGTTTATAGGTGGTTGTCATCTTGGGGATTGCCATTACCTGGAAGGGAATTATTATGCAGAGAAGAAGATAGAGATGGCGAAGAGATTGCTAGAGGCTGCGGGAGTCGACACTGAACGGTTAAGGTTGGAATGGATAAGTGCAAGTGAAGGCGAGCGATTTGCAGCGATTATTACGGAGTTTACGGAAGAGATAAAGGCGTTAGGCCCGGTTAAGTCAGAAAGAGAGGAACTGGAATCGGCATGTATGGCTGCTGCTGATTACAGGTTGCGGATATTGGCAACAAAGGAGCGAGAACTGCTGGAAGGGGGCAACAAGTACGGCGAAGTTTTTACGATGCATGAGATGGCTAAATTGCTGGATGATATGGTGCAGGAGGTTTATGAATCGAAGAGGATACTATTGAAGTTAAAGAAGCCGATGTCTGTGAAGGAACTAGCATCGGCGATGACTTTGAAGCCAAACGAGGTGTTCAGGCGCATTCTGGATTTGAAAAGGCATGAACTGATAGAAATTCATGAGATACGAGATAATACACCGACTTATCTTGTGAGGGCGCTAAATGAAGGAGGTTTAACGGAATGAGTTTTTTAGTTATAGGGGGCGGCTACGCAGGATTAAAGGCGGCTTTAGACTGTGCAAAAGAAGAAGAAGTATTTTTTGTTTTGAGGACGTCGAACCTCGGCGGGCTTTTTTCTAAGCTACATTTGGTAGATGGAAAACCTCCTTCTGACATTTTATCGCCACTTATAGAGCAGATAAAAGAGAATGATAAGATACATGTATTTACCAATTCGGTGATCGAAAGAGTGAAAGAGGCGGATCACGGCTTCAAGGTGAGTGTACGAAGGAAACCAATTAGAATTGATGAGACAAAATGTGATTCGTGCGGCGAGTGTTGGAAGATATGCCCGGTCACAACTCCAGACTGGTGCAACGGATGGCTAAGCAACAGGAATGCAATATATACGCCAGATGATGCACTCTCGTATGCGATAGAGCGAGAAACGCCGTTCTGTCAAGCTACTTGCCCGGTCAGCCTGGACATTAGGGGCTATGCGGGATTTATAGCAGACGGCAAATTCAAGGAAGCCTACGATCTAATAAGAGCGAAAGTACCTTTCCCAGGTGTTTTAGGTAGAGTCTGCACACACCCCTGTGAGGACAGATGCAAACGAGGCTTACTAGACGAGCCTATTTCTATTGCGAAGCTGAAACGGTTTGTTGCGGATATAGTCTATGAGAATTACAGAGAGGAGATAAAGCCCGCGCATGTTCCTTCGACGACCGGAAAAAAGGTAGCGGTGATCGGAGCCGGACCTGCGGGTCTTACCGCTGCACACGATTTGAAGATCTTTGGATACGATGTCACGATATTTGATAAGCTCCCGGTGGTTGGTGGAATGATGGTTGCGGGCATTCCGGAATATCGATTGCCCAGAGCGACTCTGGAACGCGAAATAGAATTTGTTACGGATATTGGTGTGGAAATCAAAACGAATGTGGAAGTAGACAAGGCCATGTTCGAAGAACTCTGCAGAACCTACGATGCAGTTTTTGTTTCTGTTGGTGCGCATGTAAGTGGTAAATTGGGTATTCCAGGAGAAGATTTAGATGGTGTTATACCGGGTATTGATTTCCTTCGCGCCCATAATCTTAATCTTAATCACGGGAACGAAGTGAAGATAGGTAAGAGCGTTGTGGTGGTAGGCGGCGGGAATGTTGCGATAGATGCAGCAAGATCCGTATTACGTTTAGGCTCGAAAGTGGTCATCGTTTAGCGGCGCTCGAGAGCGGAGATGCCAGCGTCAATGGAGGAATTGAAATCGTTAGAGGAAGAAGGCATAAAGATTATATTCTTAGCGAATCCAACGAAGATTCTGGGTTCAAGCAGAGTGGAGAAGCTAGAATGTGTTCGCATGGAGTTGGGACCGCCGGATGATACGGGTAGGCGGCGACCTGTGCCCGTAGAGGGCACTGAATTTGTGATGGACGTGGACACGGTGATACCTGCGATAGGACAAGCATCGGATTTGCAGTTCCTTGAGGGCAGTGGCGTTGACACACCAGGAGGAAGACGGATTAGCGCGTTTGATGATGGCAGAACGGCAGTGGCGGGCATATTCGCAGGCGGTGATGCTGCAACGGGGGCGAAAACGGTGATAGAAGCGATAGCCGCGGGTAAACGAGCGGCATTGAGTATATATGAATATCTAAGCGGAGAGAAATTTTCAAGAGCCGATTTCAAAGTCGAATCGGAAATAGATTTGGAAGAACGCGAAGCCCGGGGAAAAAGCAACCTTTTAAGGAATTATTTCACGATCAAGGATATTGCGCTCCAAAAACGGGTGGAGATGCCCAAGCTTCCAGCAGAGGTGCGGATAACGGATTTTAAAGAGGAAGAACTGGGTTACGATGCGAAGAGGGCAGTCGAAGAGGCAAATAGATGTCTGAGCTGCCGAAAATGTATTGGTTGCGGTATCTGTGCGGAAGTATGTCCTCAGGACGCAATAGTATACGACCAGACGGAGGAGAGACTTGAGCTGAGTGTGGGAAAGCTAATATTTGCGGCTGATATGGAGGAAAATGTCCCACCGGGGGAATACATGTATTCAAATGTGGTTACGCAGATTGAGTTTGAACGTATGGTTAGCGATTCGGGACCTTATGGTGGCATCATAATGAGACCGTTTGACGGTGACATCCCAAGAGAAATAGCGTTTATATCTGTTTTCGATGCGGATGTATGTACGCCAATCGCATTTGAATTCCTGGTACAAGCGGCAAAGAGCGCAAAGGAACGTGATGTGGAGTCTTGTATCTTTGCACGTGAACTCTATAGGGATACAGGTGACATCAAATCCGTAAAAATACGTGACATTAGGGTCACAGAGCTGGAAGAGACAAAGAATTTGAGGTTGCAGTACGTGGTTGACGGAGAAAGAGAAGAGCAAGAAAAAGAAGTTGATATGGTGGTGCTATCTGCGGGATTCTCGTTGCAGGAATACGTTAAGAAACTGGGTGGGCTTGTGGGTATAATGCCCGAGGAAATCGAGTCTCGGATGTGGGGTAAGCCAGGTAAGGGCTTGGTTGAGGTCGAGATAGCGAAGACAGATAAAGAGGGTGTGTTTATAGCTGCTTGAGTGTTGTTGGGGCACAAAAGTTCAAAGACGACTGAAATATATGCCCACGTGAGTAAGGATATAGGGAAAATAAAAAGTCCTTTCGATAGTTTGAAAGGGGGAGAGATGAATAAATAAAAAGGCAAAAGTTCGTATATACTGCCCACGCAGGAGATAACACAAAGTTAGTATTTTTTTATTCCTAAAATGGCACAAAAAGCGAATTCCGTATGTAATGAGTTAAGTAAAATTCCGCATGACAGGAAGGATAATGAAAAGTACAAAAAAACAACTAGAAAATAGAGGCTTTATTAATGATGATGAAGTTACAAAATACCGTATGAATGATACCCCTTCACTGTTATTTATGCTTAATTCTGGTAATCCGAAAGAGCGATCAATAGCTGCTAGATTATTAGGTGATAAGAAAGATTACAAGGCGGTTGAAGATTTATGTAATGCATTGAAAAAAGAGAAAGCTTTGTACACAAAAATTGAAATACAAAATGCACTTGTTATATCAGACATATTAGCTATCCCATTTCTTATAAATCAGTTGGGAGAGATAGGGAAAAACCAACATAAGAAAATAAACAATGATGATTTAAATAAGAGTACATACCCCCTAGCACGAGATATTGCGGCAAGAGTTCTTTGTCAGATTGGTCCTAAAGCTTTACCAGCACTTAAAGAAGTAATAAAGTCAGGCGGCTATAAACAAAGACTTGAAGCAATAGATGCAATTGGACACATCACATATCATTATGATAATGGAGAGTGTGAAGAAGAGCTCATGGAACTATATAGATCAAAAGACTGTGACGATTTAATGCAATGGAAAATAATAAAAGCAATGCAGTCATTTAAGAGTGAACAAATGCAAACTGAATTGAAAGAGATAATAGAAAAGGGAAATGATGAAATATTAATAAAAGAAGCAAAAAGAAGTAGGGACAGAATAGAAGAAAGGAAAGA
>QENH01000111.1 GCA_003336485.1 Candidatus Methanophagales archaeon | reverse complement strand
GAGTACGGAGAAGGCGTTGTAGGCAGAAAAAAAACGAAAGATATTTATATACCCTCCTCTCATTCAAAACTTATAAAGTGTGTAAGCGATAAAGGGGATAGGAGTTTCAAGATAAAGATGGGCACATCGAAAACGCTCGCAGAGATAATGATGGATTGGCGCACCTTGGCAGTGATAGCGCTTGTGACGATTGGATGGCGGACTTATGTAAGCATTGATGGTACGATAGCGCTTTGGGAAAGTGTCTGCTCAGGCGTTGTTCTCCTGATATTTGGCTGGGGTATCTTTGGTTATCTCTATGCCATGTCCAAGCGAGATACAAGCTGGCTAATATCGAATAAGCTGGCTCAGGGGCTCGCCATTAGCACATGTGTCTTAAATCTTTATGTTCTCATTTACTATGCGATGAGATGGCCGAGATTAATGGCGGGGATGGAAGCTTACATAGAAGCCTATATGCCGAGTGATTACCTTCTCCGGAGCTTGAGATACGCCGTGTTAGTGCTTGCGTATTGTGGTATTATCTGGGCAACCGGACATCTAAAGAAGATGCATGATAATTACATGTTGATAACAGAAGATATGCCGGAGACGCGAAGGAAGGGTGCGGCAGAGACAATGTTCAAGGTAATTACCGATGAACGAACTGTAATCGTGATATTGGGTGTGGTATTTTTATGGCGTGCCGTCATAAGTCTTGACGGACAGATAGAACTCTGGGAGAGTATGTGCTCAGGTATTGCTCTTTCCATGTTGGGTTGGGTTCTCTTCGGGTACGTAAGTTCATTAGCAGTGAGAACAACCAGACCAAGCGTAGCGAAGATATATCAAGGGTTTGCCTTTGCTATATTCGCTGTAGACATATATGTTCTCGTTTACTATGGGATGAGGTGGTATACTTTACTACAGGTGTATCCGGCTACGGAGGAAGCTATAATGCCAATGGCTTATGTCTTTAGAGATGTAGGCTATTTTATGTTAGCGATATTTTTCTGCGTAACCATAGTCTTTTCTAAATATCTGGAAAAAGCCTCCGGGGAATGTGAGTACTTGACAAAGAAAGAGGCATGAGCAAGAGAAATACCCTTTCCTTGACATCCTGGAATTTAGTTTGTAATATAAAAAATATATTAGTACTGGTACGTGGTAGGATATGCAAGATGCGCAAGAGAGAATCCATATTCGCATTGGTAACAGACGAACGGATATTGATATTGATAGTGGCGATTGCGATTCTATGGCGATGTGTCTTAAGCTCTGATGAGACTATATCCTTCTGTGAAAGTGCATGCTCTGGTATTACGCTTTTCATAATGGGCTGGTTACTCTTTGCTTACATGTATTCCACGTCCCGAAAACAGACGGACTGGCCGGTCACAAGTAAGATTTATCAGGGTATTGCCGTTAGCCTTCTCGTGTTAAATATCTATGTGGCTATTTACTATGGTATGCGATGGTTTCGGTTACTGCACGAAGAGGTATATATACCGCTCGATTTCGTCTTCAGTGATATAAGATACCTTATGTTTGTGCTCTTTTACTGTTCCGTATTATGGACCGCGAGGTACTTAAAGGGGATGCGAGATAAGTACCGATTGCTTATCAAAGAAGAACCGAAGAGTCATGCAATGAGCATGAAAGAGTCTGTATTATGGGTGTCTATGCATGAACGGACATTAACAGTGATAGTAGTAGCCGCGATTTTATGGCGGATTGGTATAAGCCTTGACCATACCATAACCTTTATTGAAAGTGCAATCTCATGTGTTACCCTGCTCCTATTGGGCTGGTTTCTCTTCGGTTACGTGTGCGCATTGTCCGTGAAAGCGAAACGCAAGATAGAACTGACAAAGGTCATCCAGGGTATTGCCTTTGGTCTAATGACGATAAACATTTATGCTATCTTTTACTACGGAATGAGCTGGTATGTGTTAATGCTAGGCATGGGTGATGTATCGGGGACTTATATGCCGGTGGATCTCCTTTTCAGAGATATACGATACATTATGTTGGTAATATTTTATTGCACTGCAATAGTGTTATCTACGTTCTTAGAGAAGGCATATAAGGATTATACAGTACCAATCCTTAAAAGCGCAAATTTAAATTAAATGACTAACATGCCCTGGTTGTAAAGTAGCGACATTGCATATGCCAACATACAAAATGCAAGGAAGGCAAGCGCTAAGAAGATACCGGCGTAAAAACCTACACTCGCTACGTCTACACCGGGGCAATTCGTCTTTACTGATTCCACCGCCTTTGGGTCATTGGGCTCCAAAGACATCATGAGCCTCATTGTACCCGCAGGGCATTTAAAAAAACATTTCAGTGCACTAAAGAATTTACTGCCCATTCCCTTCCTCCACCTCTTTTATCTCTTTTGGGGACGTCATCTTCATCTCCTCTTTATCTCGATAGTAACTAACGCTGTCTTCATATACACAACTTATACCTTATAAAGGTTTCGATTTTTGTCGCGTGGTTTTGGGACTAGGTCATAGGTATGTATTTCGAGGGGGCTGGAGAAAACAGTTTTATATAGGATATATTCTATATATGGAACGTTGTAAAGAAAAGTGATAGAGGTTGCTAAGATGAACATAAAAAAAACCGTTACTAACGCGATAATGGATAAGCGAACTTTGATTGCCATTTTTGTGATAGCGATTCTATGGCGGTTAGGTATAAGTCTGGATGGCCAAATTGCGCTTTGGGAGAGTATATGTTCGGGTATAGCTCTTTTCATAATGGGCTGGTCTGTCTTTGCGTACATATATCTAATGAGCAGGGAACTGAAGGACTGGTTAAGATTGTGCAAGATTTACCAGTGGATCGCCTTTGGTCTAATGGCGATAAACACTTATGTCATAGTCTACTACGCGATGCGATGGTATAGGTTAGCTGGGATAAGAGGCGTAGTAGAAGCGGTGGTGCCTCTGGATTTCCTGTATAGGGATATAAGATACATTGTGCTGGTGGTATTCTATTGCGCGATAATATGGTTAGCGAAATATCTGATGGAGATGCACAGAGATTATCTATTGGTAGTTAAAGGAGAGCAGCAGGTGTAGCTATTTTTTAATACTAATAAATAATATTGAATAAGTGGAGGTGATAAGAGGGTAAAGGTATTTGATCTGGTAAATTCACGCCGTCAAAGGAGTTACCAGAACAAGGACATTGGTTGGCGCAGAGATATAGCGTAAAAACTGAAACTTTGAATATGGGTCTTTCATGCTCCTATTATTATTTTTTTGATTTATATTGGCTTACTTCATGGTTATTTATATATAAAACAGAAGAAGAAAAGAAGAAGAAGAGGTGAGAAAGAAGAGATGAATGTTAAGGAGATAATGAGCTTTCCAGCCATCACAGAAGATGAAGATGCCTCGATAGCTGTGATAATAAAGCATATTGAACTGTCGCGAATAGGGGGTGTAGTGATAACAAAAGGGGGTAAACCCGTAGGGATAATCGTTGACTATGACATAGCGGCAAAAGTGATACTAAGGGATAGAAGCCCAGATGAGGTAAAAGCGAAGGAAATCATGTCCTCACCTTTGATTACCGTAGGGTCTGATGCATCGGTGGAAGAAGCATGTGGACTCATGGCGGGGAAGGACATACGAAGGCTACCTGTGATTGAGGATGGTGAGCTCGTCGGTATTATAAGTATTAGAAATATGTTGACAGGAGAGTCCGTGCATGTGAGTAAATATCTATTTTGAGTATCTGCGTGCGCGATGAAAAAAGCGGAAAAAATATGTGTGTATGTAATAAAAAGGAAGGTGAAAGAAGAAAATGGCAGCGGAATTAATATTAGAAGTTAGAGATGTAATGACCTATCCTGCTATCATGGAAGAAGGGGATGCAACAGTCGCTAAAATATCTAAAATCATGAAAATGTCGGGAATAGGCAGTGTGGTCATAACAGAAGAAGATAAACCCGTAGGAATTGTTACTGACCGTGACATAGTGATAAAAGTCATAATGGGGGATAGAGACCCAAGTAAGCTAAAAGTGAAAGAGATAATGACCTCCCCCTTGGTGACTATCGAGGCAGATGCATCACTAAGGCATGCATGCAAGCTCTTGGTTGAGAAGGGCATAAGAAGACTGCTTGTGATTGATGCTGATGAGCTCACGGGCGTTGTAAGCCTTAGAAATATACTGACGGGAGAGCCACTGCACGTAAGGAAATATCTATTTTAATCTAATGTATTTAGCAATTGTTTAGGCTAGCTAAATCATCCGGCAGGCAAAAAAAACAAAAGTTATTAGCATACGTAAATTATTAAGGCAGATAAGGAGGTGATGAAAAAAAGATGTTGTTCATAACGTGCGTAAAGGTGAATTCAGGCATGGTAGAGGAAGCGAGAAAGTTCGGTGACAAGATAGTTAAAGAGCCGCCAAAAGGCGTCAAGTTCCTGCAGGTGTATCACACACTGGGCAGGTATGATGCGATCTGGATTTACGAGGCGGAAGACGCGAAAGTGATTGAAGATTTCCTCCACGATAGTCGGACTGTCGCAACAACCGAAACCTGGGTTGCATTTGCAAGGGAGATGTAGGTAAGGGATCTGTTGTCTATCCTCCATTCCCCCTTTTTTATTTTTTTATATTATTTGACTATCGTTCTCACAAAGGAGGACATGACATCTTCAGCCGTTAATTTGTCCCAATCTTTGTCAAAAACTTTAATGAGGTCTATCTCTGATATAACCCCTACCGCTTCGTTGTCTGGCGCAGTTACTACAATACCAGATATATCTTCTTTTACCAGGAGCTTGACACTTTCACTTAAGTGTCTCAAACGGGACAGTAACAACTCCACGCGTCATTACATCTCTTACCCGCTTCTCTTTTGAAAAATCCATTTTTATCACCTTTTTTGCTTTTACTTATTTATATTTCTTTAACAAAACACCATAAAATAATTTCCGAAGATGCTCAATATGTGATCGAAAATCCTAAATCATGAGCACCTAATTTCATGGTGCAAGCCACCTACCCATAAACATAGCCAACAGATACAAAGCGATGAAGACTAAAATCAGCAGCAGTGCTGTACCTATGTTCAATCTCACCATTGGTTCTCTCTGAGGCTGCATCTTGTGTATATCTTCCAGATCTCGTTCATATTCCGCAGCCTTTTCCGGTGTAATACTCGGTTGCTCTACCTTCAGCTTCACCTCTTTACCTTTTATTTTCATTGCGGCTACGGGATTCGTACTGATCCAGACGAAAAAAGCGGCTAGTTTCATTACATGGAAATCAATATACCGTGCAAAAGCCATCAGCGGTCCTTCGCATAGCCTTATGAGCCATTGCCCTGGCGGTGTTTTAAATATAACCATCCAAATTATCCAAAACGCAACGAAAGCAAACATCAGTGGTTCGTCTATTAGGATCATTTCTTACGGATGCACACCCCCTCCTATATTTAAACTAGTCATCGCTGTTTCCACAAGGTCTGACATATAAAACAGGTCCGGATAAAGGTAGAATATGATAGAACAAGTGGCTGTTATTACTATGGGCACGAGCATAAAGATCGGTGCTTCCTTTAGTTTGCTTCCTCCTTCGGGCTTCTTGAAAAATGCAATATATATGATCGGGAAGAAATACATTACGTCTAATATAGCAACTATTAATAGGATATACGGGAAATATGAAATTGCTCCGCCTGCTTCTATACAGCCATGAACAAGAAGATGATGCGATAGATAACCCGCAGTTGGCGGGAGTGCACACATGCCGAGCGCGCCGATAGTAAATGCGATCAACGTCACGGGCATTACCCTTCCTATGCCGGCCATATCGCTTATGTTCTTCTTTCCTGATGCCACCATTATCGCGCCAGCACACATAAAAAGCGTTATCTTCATGAACGCATGGAACGGAATATGTATCATCGCACCTTCTATTCCATCATGCGTTAATAGTGCGGCACCAAAGATAACCAGCGATAGCTGGTTTATTGTAGAGTATGCAAGCCTCTTCTTTAGATTGTCCTGTGCGAGAGCAAACAAATTAGCAACAATCAGCGTGAAAATAGCAATAGAAATGAGTAGTAATCCAAGGCCAAGTTCGTGCATCAAATCCACGCCAAATATGTAACATACAACTCGGATAATACCAAATACACCCGCCTTTACCACCGCAACAGCATGTAACAATGCACTCACGGGCGTTGGTGCAGCCATTGCAGTAGGCAGCCACGAGTGGAAAGGCATCCACGCCGCTTTCATGAACCCCAATAGAAACAGCATGAATAGTACCACTAGAACCGCTCGCGATGCTTCAGCCGCGAGGTTTGGTATTCCTCCGTTTACAAAATCTGTCGTGCCCGAGATGTGATATGTTATAATCATGGCTGCTAAGAAGAATACACCCGCGGTAAGCAAATAGGCAAGATATTTACGGCCTGCAAATAGCGCTTCCGGTGTCTGGTCATGTGCCACCAACGGATACGTGGAGACAGTCAATATCTCGTAAAATATGAACATCGTGAGCAGATTCCCGGATAATGCTATGCCCACTGCACCGAAGATCGCCCATGCGAAACAGAAATAATAACGTGTTTGGGCATGCTCGTGCAGCGACCTCATGTAGCCTATGGAATATGAAGATACCAGAATCCACAAGAAAGAGGAAGTAATAGCGAAGACAAGCCCAAAAGCATCTACGCTGAATCCGAATTCAACATTTGGTAATGCTGTGAAGAACGTACATGTAATTATATTTCCGTCTAGTATAACCGGTACCATGGAGATGACAATTAAGAACTGTAATATGCCCGCGAGCATCGTCCAACATTCTCTTATGTTTGGCCACTTGCCAAATAGAATTATGAGTATAGATGCAATTGCAGGGCACAAAATCGCAAACACAGGGGTTAAAGATTCCACTTCCGCTATCATGATGTTGCATACGCTCCTAAATGGAAAAGCTCATTTATCTGGTCGAACACAGGCAGGGGCATCTCTATGAGCCAGAAGATACCGACGATAATACAGAGCGCTGCGAGGATTAATACCGGTATAAGCATACTAAGCGGTAATTCATCTCTCTTAACAGACTCTGAATGAATATCTTCTCCTTTCATGTATAATGTTTCTACAACACGCCAGAAATAAACAAGGTTTAATAACGTACTGAATAGCAGAACCGCTACAAATACGATATATGCAGGGTGACCTGCGCTTGCAGCATCTAAACTGGCAAATATTATGTACACCTTTGAGACGAAGCCTACGCTCGGTGGCACACCAATCATAGATATTGCCGCTAATGTGAACCCAAAGCAGGTATAGGGCATCTTCCTTGCCAAACCCTTCAAATCCGCAATATCCCATAACTCAGCCTTGTAAATAAAAGCACCGGCAACTAAGAACAAGCAGCCTTTCATCAATGCGTGGTTAACTATATGCATCAATGCCGGATTAAGCCCGCCCCAAAGTGGCGAGTGCGTAGATGTGGAAAGTCCAACGGCAAGCATGATATAGCCCATCTGCGAAACTGAAGAATACGCCAGCATCCGTTTCAGGTTATACTGCGCTATCGCAAGAACAGACCCTACAATTATTCCTATTGCCGATAACCAACAGATAAAATCGAATATAGGTACGTAACGTGTGATGAAATCGACAGTGTAAACCGAAAAGCTGATTCTTATGAATGCATAGGTGGAGACCTCGATGATTATACCGGAAAGCAATGCGCTTATTTCTGACGGTGCAAACGAATGCGCATCCGGTAACCAGACATGAAGCGGGAAAAGCGCCATCTTTATGCTTAATCCAACAGTGAAGAATACAAACGCCGCTTGCACTGCTCTGTTATCATAATAACTTGGCAATATGAGCGAAAGATCGTGTATGTTCAACGTACCCGTTATCGCGTACAGAAAACCTATCCCGAGCAAGAAGAAACAAGCGCCGATCGCACCCAATACGAGGTAAGTGAAGCTCGCCTTCAGCGCTATCTTTCCTCGCGATGCTATTAACGCGTATGCAGATAAGGACGTTACCTCGATAAAGACATACATGTTGAATATGTCTCCGGTCAGGGTTATACCACAGAGACCAGTAATAAGGAGTTGAAAAAGCACGTAAAAGGAGACAATTTGACGCGGCAACTCGTGCTCTATGCTCCTCTTTGAATATGTGACGCAGACCAGAGCTAAGAAAAGAAGTAGTACCAATACGTAAGCGTTCAACGCATCTACGACATATTCTATACCCCAGGGCGGACTCCATCCGCCGAGCCAGTATATTATAGTACCCTCTGTGGTGACATGCTGCAGGATAAAAAGAGACATGATAAATTGAATTAAAATTGTTGCAAAGGCGATGAAACAGCAGGATTTCTTGTTCAGCCAGCCAGCAATCAAAATGGTGAGTGACGAAAGCATGGATATTACTACTACCAGTACAGGTAAATGTTCTACACTAAGCATAAACTTTTAGTTAGCCTCCCTTCCCCTCAACACCCTTAACAACCTGATGACTTTAACTTTAAGGAGCACCTTCGTCGTAACCATTATACAAAGACATGTGTACAATAGGTTATATAAAGTTATCGTTTTTTTTCTTCTACATGCCGCCAGTGGCATGCCTTTCAACACATCTTTAGCATGCCTTTCTCCCGCCTTCCACCTGCTTCCCCCCACTTCCCGCCCTACCCGTCACAGCAAGCGCAAATATCCACTGTCTTTGTTGTCATCTATTAGTAGCCCTAAAACATGAAACCTAAAACAGGAAACCGGGAAAAAACCGAAATCTATTTATATACCTTTTATAGAAGAGTAATAGTAGTGGAGTCTTCAAGAAAAGATGGGCATGAAAGGTTTTTTTGAAAAAGTAGTATTGGATGGGTGGACACTAATAGCGATATTAATTGTAGCCATCCTATGGCGAGCTTACATAAGCATCGATGAGAGTATAGCACTCTGGGAAAGTATGTGCTCCGGTATCGCTATCATCATATTTGGCTGGGTTATCTTCGCTTACACGTGTCACATGTTTAAGGTACAGAAGGGTTGGCCCATTTCAAACTGGATTTATGAAGCTATTGCCATTAGTATGGTTTCTATAAACGTTTACGTTCTTATTTACTATGTAATGAGATGGTTTAAATTACTGCACGTAGAAGCTTATTTGCCTATGGATTTCATTTTCCGGTATGTGAGATATATTGCCTTAATAGTGTTTTATTGTGCAATGCTATGGTCACTGAAGTATGTAAATAAGATGCACGAGGATTATATATCGGAGTCAAAGGAGAAGGCGTTTCTGCATATCCTATCTCCATATTTATACCCAACGGCAAAAAAGCTGAGAGAAATGAACGTGCGAGAATTATTAAGCACTGTGCTAACTGATGAACGGACGTTATTAGTGGTAGTAGGGATAGCGTTTTTATGGCGAACCGCCATAAGTTTTGACTACAATATAACCAAAGGCGAAAGTGTCTGCTCAGGTATCGCCATTTTTGTCTTGGGTTGGCTCTTATTCACTCTTTTGGTTATCATATCTGTTAGACAGAGAGACTGGTTGGATTTGT
This sequence comes from Candidatus Methanophagales archaeon, assembly GCA_003336485.1. Classification (GTDB taxonomy): domain Archaea; phylum Halobacteriota; class Syntropharchaeia; order Alkanophagales; family Methanospirareceae; genus Methanophaga. The sequence continues at coordinate 252 of QENH01000111.1, read as the reverse complement.
CTAAAGTCTATCGTGGTATTATCATTGCTGTAACAGCAATAAATATTTACATCCTTGTTTACTATGCGATGAGATGGTATAGATTATCAGAAGAGGTGGTGGAAGCCTTTGTGCCTCTGGATTACATTTTCCGTGATGTAAGATTTTTCGCGGTAGTGATTTTCTATTGTGCAGCAATAGTGCTGTCAAAGTTCCTAAAAAGGGCGTATGACGAATATTCATTGGTATCTGCATCTGCTGCGGGAGTGAAGG
>QENH01000112.1 GCA_003336485.1 Candidatus Methanophagales archaeon | reverse complement strand
ATGGTTTTTTTTGGTATATATATGATGTATGATCATTCACAGACAATAGGATTCTTTGATTTGGAAACCCAGTATTTGTTTGAAGATATTGAACCACAATGGAAACAGATGAGGTGGAGGGAAAAATCAACAATTCGAGACACGTTGACAAAAAAGCTGCGATTAGCTGTTGCTGGTTTAATGGACCATGAAGGGAATGTGAATTTTTTTACTGAGGAGAATATTGAAGAACTATTTAATGCATTAGAATCTGTTGATCTGATTATTGGACATAATCTGTTGAGGTTTGATTACATAGTCTTGAGTTCATATTATTCCAGCATGGATGTAGTAGAAAAATTTCAAGGAAAGACCTTCGATACCCTGAAGGAATTAGAAAAGGTAACCGGCATATGGACAGGACTAGAGGATCTGGGACCGCTAAATTTACGTATCCACAAGTCTGAAGATACGTTAAAAATTCCTGAGATGTGGCGTGACGGGAAGCAGGGCGAGGTTAAGGCGTATCTTCGAACAGATTTGGAAATCACCAAAGGAATCTACGATTATGGTAAAACAAGAGGAGAACTCAAGTATACCCATAAAAAATATGGAGAAATAAAAGGTGTAAGAACTGTAAAGGTGCATTGGTAAAGAAAAATGTCAAGCAGAAAAGCGTATGGTTCGTGGAGGACTCGGAATTTAGAGGCGGCACCACAATTCAAAATTTCCACAAAAAGAAGCCACCTTAATATGCACGAAAAAGATTTTTACCCGCAGTAGAAAACTTCTTGAAGCACCAAAAGAATTGTCTTTCAGAATACGTTGGAACTGAGCTATCCCTGAATCGAGGAAAAACCAGCATCATAGCAGATGTGTTAGGAGTGTTGAGTCCTAATATTATTTCGCTTACTATTCCTAAGACATTTGTTATTCATAAACTTATCTCCCTTTCACTCCACTCGAAGAACATTCCAAGCGTGTTCTCAGATCTCATTTTCCTGATAAAGGCATCATTCGGAGTTTCAAAGTATTCCCGATCGAGTGCCCCATGTATACGGTTATTATACTACTCTGCAAACGCATAAGCAGTATCAAACCACCACCTATGTCTTCTGCACGCTTAAACACACTTAGGGCGTTTTCTGTGGTTGCATGGGCAAATTCACCAATAGAGAGGATCTTCCTCGATGCGTCGTCCTCGTACGCTATCACTTGAGTCCCATCGTAGTCAAGCCAATCCGCATGCACCAGTGAAAGACTGTGCTTTCTTTCATATCTGCATCTTTTACGCTTCTTCTGCTTTTTCTGATTATGTCTCGCCAGTTCCACCACAAGATATTGAGCATTTCCCTCTAATGTTATAAGTAAAATAACATATAAGTTACTAACAAATATATTAGTAATAAAATGTACTTTACACTACGGCCGGTAAAAGGCGAAAGGTTCATAAACCGGCAAGAACTTTTAGAGGAGATGATCTCAGAACTAAGGGCTGTCGAATCAACAACGGGCTACGCACTTTATGGCAAGAGAAGAATTGGGAAGACATCCGTTCTAAAAGAGGTTCAAAGAAGGCTTGAATCAGAACATAAAATTGTCACTGTTTACTTCTCTGTTTGGGATTTGATAGAATTTAGCGTTGTTGAATTCTGCCAGCGATTAAGTATGGAAATTATCGATGCATACAGGCCATACATCGGCTTGAAATATAAAGCAAAAGAATTGTTTCAAACACCGCTTACGATGCTGCGGAAACTACTCGATAGCTCGGAGCTCAAGATTGTTTACAATGAGTTAGAGTTTCTTATCTCCAAAAAGCGAGATATAGACAAAAATTTGCTCGTTGAGAACGCACTGTATCTTCCGGAAAAACTCGCAAAGTGCACAGGTACAAAGTGTATACTCATGATAGATGAATTTCCTTCTATTTCTGAGTTGAAGAGCGATAACAATAAAATCGGCGAGACGATAATAAAGAAGATGAGGTCTATATTTGAGAATTGGGAGCGAACAACGCTCTGCATTTCCGGTTCGATAAGAAGCACGATGAAGCTTAGTGTATTGTCCTCAACATCGCCATTTTATAGGCAATTGATTATAAAAGAGGTCAAACCTTTCGAGCGGGAATATACTAAAGAGCTGTTATCCAGTGATATTGAAATTACAGAAGAAGGAGTAGATGAAATTCATAATTTCTCCACGGGAATACCGTTTTATGTCCAGTTCATAGGTAAAATGCTTGAAAGGCGAAAAGGGTCATCCGTAGAACTAATAAAAGAGCTGGAAGCGGAGTTTCTGCTGGAGGAAGGCGATATTCTATTCAAGGAAGAATTTGATATTTTGAGTTCTAAGGAGCGACTGATCGCGATAAATATTGCAAAAGGGTGCCATACGCCAAAGGCAATAGCAAGTGCTGTTGGAGACAATATTTCAAATGTAAATCAGTTTTTGACATATCTTGAGCAAAAAGGATATGTATTAAAGCGAGAAAAGGGCTATTATATCTTGGAAGATCCAGTGTTTGCAAGATGGTTAGAAGGGTTATAGGTATCTGCTCAAGATTCAGTTTTGGTTTTCCAAGGATGCTCTTCTTCCACCCATCGATCCCTATTGTATCTATTTATAATGAGGCGGTTTATGTGAAGATGTGCCGTAATCCGCTGGTTACAATTCCCTGGATATTCATTTTAGCATCCTTTTCAGGAATTTGCCCGTGTAACTCGCCTCATTTGCCGCAACCTGTTCGGGCGTGCCAGAAGCAACAATCATACCGCCTTCGTCTCCTCCTTCCGGGCCAAGGTCAATAATATAGTCGGCCGATTTGATTACGTCCAGATTATGCTCTATAACCACCACTGTGTTTCCCTTATCTACCAGATCGTCAAGCACCTTTATCAATTTCTTCACGTCATGGAAATGAAGTCCCGTTGTCGGTTCGTCAAGTAGATATAACGTCTTACCTGTAGCCTTCTTCGATAGTTCCTTTGTCAACTTAATCCGCTGTGCTTCACCACCCGAAAGAGTAGTAGAACTTTGCCCGAGTTTGATATAGCCCAATCCCACTCGTATCAGCGTTTCCAGTTTGTTTTTGATAGCGGGAATATTCTCAAAGAGCTCCAATGCTTCCTCAACGCTCATATTAAGTACCTCTGCAATAGATTTACCTTTATATTTGATCGCCAAAGTTTCTGTGTTATACCGTTTTCCACGACATTCCTCGCATTCTACATATACATCCGGCAGGAAATTCATCTCGATCTTGATAACGCCATCACCGTTACAGGATTCGCATCGTCCGCCTTTGACATTAAATGAGAACCGCCCCGGCTTAAACCCGTGCTGTTTCGCGTCTTTAGTCGCAGAGAATATCTTCCGGATCTCGTCAAAGACTTTGGTGTAGGTTGCGGGATTGCTGCGTGGTGTTTTCCCTATCGGGTTCTGGTTGATGACAATCACCCGATCTATTTCGCGTCCGAATATGATCTGGTCATGCGATCCTGCTCGTTGTTTGGAATTATACAGTTTCTGCATCATCTCCTTATATAATATCTCGTATATCAGCGTGGATTTTCCGCTGCCTGATACGCCTGTAACCAATGTTAGAACCCCTACAGGTATATCGACGTCAATATTTTTAAGATTATTCTCCTTACAGCCTTTGAGCTCTATGAACTTACCGGATTCTCTTCGTTGCGTGGGCATTGGTATGCTCAATTCACCGGACAGATATTTCCCGGTTAAGGATGCCGGGTTACTTTCTATCTGTTCCGGCGTACCCTTTGCAACTACCTTACCGCCCTGTAATCCTGCTCCCGGACCCATATCAACAACATAATCCGCTCTTCTTATTGTCTCTTCATCATGCTCTACAACTATTAACGTATTTCCGATGTCTCGTAACCTATGTAACGTATCGATTAATTTCTGGTTATCGCGTTGATGCAAGCCGATCGAAGGCTCATCCAGGATATATAGTACCCCCATTAAATTGGACCCTATTTGTGTTGCAAGCTTTATCCGTTGCGCTTCACCGCCGGAAAGGGTACTGGAAGCACGAGAAAGCGTAAGATAACCAAGACCCACCTTAGCGAGAAAATCAAGCCGTGCCCTAATCTCCTTTAATATCAGTCCTGCAATTTCGACCTGCTTTTTAGTAAGGTCTATCTCTTTAAAGAATTTTATGCAGTTCACGATCGGCATGTCAGTAATATCAATTATTGATCTATTACCAACAGTAACAGCCAGGACTTTCTCTTTCAGTCTTTTACCGTTACAGCCAGGGCATAGCGAGATCCGCATGAATCGCTCCAGTTCGTGCCGTCTGTAGTCCGATTCGGTCTGTTGATACAATCGTTCGGACTGTGGTACCAATCCTTCCCAGACACCACGATGGGACCAACTTGCATCTCCATTTTTCATCGACATGCTAAACTTGATCTGCTCATTTGAGCCGTACATCAGCGCTTTATACTGCACTTTGGTAAGCTCCTTTATAGGTGTGAAAATCTCAAAGCCGAAATGTTTTGCCACTGCTGCAACATACTGTCCCCGCCACCCATCTATTGCGTTTCGGTATATCGCAAGTGCGCCATCGGCTATACATTCATTCCTGTCTGGAATTATAAGGTCCGGGTCAAAATCCATGGTTATGCCCAGGCCGTGACATACCGGACATGCGCCAAAGGGACTGTTGAACGAGAACATTCGCGGTTGTAATTCCTCAAATGTGATACCGCAGATAGGGCAAGCCAAATTAGCTGAATATACCTCCACCTCATTATTATTTTCGGCAACTACAATTACCAGTCCTTCTGACTTAACTAATGCATTCTCTACTGCTTCTACCAATCGCGATCTGTCCTCAATATTTAATCGGTCAATAACTATCTCGATGTCATGTTTCTTATATCGTTCGAGATTTAGCTTCTCATCCGTACGATATATTTCACCGTCAACCCTTACACGAGTATATCCGTCTTTATTCAGGTCAGCTAAGAGTTTCTCATACGTGCCTTTCTTCTGTCTTATTATTGGCGACAGCACTATTATTGCACCTTTAGTATCTTCAGCTATCTTTGTCGCTATCTTCTCAGGCGATTGTGCAACTATTTCTATATCATGTCTTGGGCAATGAGGTATGCCAATCCGTGCAAATAATAAGCGCAGATAGTCATATATCTCGGTAACAGTACCAACAGTGCTGCGAGGATTCTTACTGGTTGTTTTCTGCTCTATTGAGATCGCAGGTGAGAGCCCTTCTATGCTATCCACATCTGGCTTATTCATAACACCTAAGAACTGCCGGGCATATGCTGATAACGATTCAACGTATCGTCTCTGTCCCTCTGCATAGAGCGTATCAAACGCTAAAGTCGATTTCCCGCTACCGGAAAGACCAGTTATCACTATAAACTTATCTCTCGGCAGCGCAAGATTAACATTTTGCAGATTATGTTCCCGAGCGCCTTTGATGATTATTCGTTTCATCTCTCTGTAAGTGTATATCTAGGATATTGGACTTGTTGCAAAAGGCTCAATTCCAACCCATAAATTAAATAGATCCTGTGACTCTTATATATGGGGGTAAAAAAAAAAAAATGGATTCTATAGTGATATTAGCAGGAATAGTATTTGTAGCATTGATCATTCTAGCGGCTTCGGTAAAGGTAGTGAAGGAATATGAGCGCGGTGTAATCTTCAGACTTGGTCGGCTAGTGGGTGCAAGAGGGCCCGGGCTGTTCTTAATCATACCCCTCTTCGAGATAATGGTGAAGATCGACTTACGAGTATCTGTTTTCGACGTCACGCCGCAAGAGGTTATAACCAAGGATAACGTCACTACGAGAGTGAATGCAGTCGTCTATTACCGCGTACTAGACCCGGAGAAGGCGGTGACCGAAGTGGAGCGATACGAATATGCAACCGCTCAAATCGCGCTGACCACGATAAGAGGTGTGATAGGACAGGTGGAACTGGATCAGTTGCTCTCTGAACGAGACACGATAAACAAACGCTTGCAGACTATAATAGACGAAGCGACAGACCCGTGGGGGATAAAGGTATCATCAGTAGAGATAAAGGATGTTGAGTTGCCAAAAGAGATGCAACGTGCTATGGCTGCACAGGCAGAAGCAGAGCGTAACAGAAGAGCTCGTGTTATTTCCGCAGATGCTGAGTTCCAGGCGGCGAAGAAGGTTGCAGAAGCTGCAAACGTCCTACAAAAAGAAAAAGGCGGGATGTACATTCGAACTTTGCAAACGATAAAAGAGGCAACAGAGGAAAAAGCTACTACTGTCGTCATTCCATTCCCGATAGAGATGCTCGAAGCTTTTGGACATCGGAGCGCTAGAAGCACAAAAGAAAAAGAAGAAGAAACTTCGGATGATATAGCAGAGGAATAAAATAAGTTGGATTTTCTCGTGAGCTACACGAAACTACACGAATCCAACCTTTTATTTTTATTTTTTCTTTTTAAGAAAGCATTATGGGGAAGCAATTCTTAGAAATCGTTGAGAAAGAGAAGGTAGAAGAAATTGCTGCCGCGCTCAGTGCGAAACTTGCAAGGCAGACAGAGAAGGAAAAAGTGGGTATCGACGAAGCTCTCGGTAGAATCGCATCTACAGACATATTTTCAGTTCTCAATATCCCGCCTTTTGACCGAGCAACTATGGACGGCTACGCAGTTGTTGCCGCAGATACATTCTATGCAGACGAGAACAATCCCGCTTCGTTGATTATAAAAGGATATGCCCCTGCGGGCGAGTTACCTTCACAAGAGGTAGAAAGCGGCTATTGCTTGGGCATATCTACCGGCGCGCCTATTCCAAAAGGTGCAAATGCGGTTGTCAAAATCGAAAACACATTTCTTGATGATGCCGAAATAAAAAAGGTGAAGATATACAAACCAGTCGCTCCTAACGAGAACATCATGCTCGCAGGCACAGATATAAAGCGAGGTGAGCGGATAGTAAAGAAGGGGACCACGCTAACGCCACGTGAGACCGGTGTTCTGGCTGCATGTGGGCTAAACGAAGTCTCTGTACTCAAAAGACCGAAAGTAGCAATCATATCCACGGGCAATGAGATACTCGTGCCTGGCGAAGACCTCGAACCGGGAAAGATATATGATGTCAATGCACCGGCACTCAGCGATTCGGTTAGAGACTGCGGCTGTCTGCCTTTAGCTCTTGGAATAGCACGCGATAACGTCAATGAGATTTTGGGAAGCGTAAAAGAGGCATTAAAAAGAGATGTTGATGTTATCATCGCCTCGGGCGGTACCTCTGCAGGCGTTGGAGACCTATTGCCCAACGTGATAGAAGAGCTTGGTGAGATTATCGTGCATGGCGTTGATATAAAACCAGGAAAACCGCTCATCTTCGGCTTGATCAGAGGAAAGCCCGTGTTTGGATTGCCTGGGAATCCTACTTCTGCGTTGATTACCTTTAACCTTTTCGCAGCTCCTCTACTACGCACAATAGCCGGTATCCGCTCGCTCGAAGAAGGCGAAAGGCGAAGTGCAAAAGCGGCGATCCGGATCTTCTCCGAGCGAGGGCGAAATGAATACGTACTTGTAAATCTCGTTCAGGAAAACGATGAATTACTTGCCTATCCTATTCTCTCCGGCTCAGGTGCTATTACAACCCTATCAAAAGCGGATGGCTACCTATACATGGCGAAAGGGAAGGAAATAATAGAAGAAGGGGAAATGGTGGACGTCAAATTATTGACGAACCGGTATCAGCACAAAAATCAGTGATTAATGTGCTGATGATGCAAACAAAATGAAAAGTGCAAAAGTCAAAGTACAACAAAAAGCGATACACTCAGGTAAATATTTATATTCGCATTTCCATATCTAATATCTAAAGGTATACCCGCCTTAACTCAGTTTGGAAGAGTGCGCGGCTGTAGTGTGGCGTTAGATCACCTCCCAAAAGATCTTATAACCGCGCGCGGACACCGTGCTGTCCCCGGTTCAAATCCGGGAGGCGGGATTTTTTTAGTAAAAATGACAGAAATGAAGGAACTATTGAAGAAATTAGCTGAAGCACATGGCGTTTCCGGTCGCGAAGACGAGATACGGGCAATCGTGGAAACAGAACTAAAGCAATATGTGGACGAGATCAAGACCGACAGGTTGGGTAATTTGATAGCGACGAAACGGGGAAAAAAACCGTCTGTTATGATTGCTGCGCATCTCGATGAGATCGGGCTTATGGTGAAGCATATAGAAGACGAGGGATTCCTGCGATTTTCGACCATTGGTGGCTGGTTTGATCAGACACTGCTCAATCAAAGGGTGATTTTGCAGGCCGATAGCGGTGTTGTATATGGCGTTGTCGGTTCAAAACCACCACATAAAATGAAGAAGGATGAGAGGGATAAGATGATCAAATGCGAAGATATGTTCATTGATGTAGGTGCTCGTAGCAAAGAGGAAGTAGCGCAAATGGGCATCTCTATTGGAACACCTGTCACCATAGATAGGCATTTTGTAGAGCTCAAAAACGATATTGTTACCTGTAAAGCGTTTGATAATCGAGCAGGTGTTGCGATAATGATAGAAGCACTAAAGAGGGCGAATACCGAATTCGAAGTATATGCAGTGGGAACGGTACAAGAGGAAGTAGGACTGAAAGGAGCACGAACTGCCGCTTTTGGGCTCGACCCCGATGTGGCAATTGCAACGGATGTAGAAATAGCTGGCGGGCATCCGGGAATAGAAAAGAAAGACACGACCGTGGAGATAGATAAAGGTCCGGTAATCACCGTTTCCGATGGCTCGGGCCGTGGCATAATAACGCCTCCCTCTGTCTTGAAATGGCTTAAAGAGACTGCAGCTCACCACGATATAGAATATCAACTCAGCGTTTCGGAAGGCGGTATGACCGATGCAGCTATAATTCATCTCACAAGAAGCGGCATACCCACTGGTATTATTGGTGTGCCTACAAGATACATACATTCGCCTGTTGAGCTGATAGGCCTGAAAGACATCGATAAATGCGCCGAGCTCATTGCACGGGCTGTCGAGCATGTAGGCGATTACTTCTGAAAATGCTCAAATATGCACAAAATAAACTTTGGCGGTATCGTTCCCTTTTCTACCATAGATTGGCGCGGGAAAGCAGCCATGGTGATTTTTCTTGGCGGTTGCCCGTTTCGGTGCGTCTATTGCCAGAATTATAACCTCTTAGAAGGGTCGAACTACGTTGAGATCTGTGAAATAGAAGAGGAGATAAAGAAGAACAAGGCGTTCATAGATGCTGTTGTTATCTCCGGTGGTGAACCGTTCATGCAACCGCGAGCAGTAGCGGCAATCGCGAAATACGCGAAAACGCACTCGCTGCTCGTTGCCGTACAGACAAATGGGTTCTACACCACAGTTATCGAATCTATGCTAAGGCGGAATTTAATTGATAAAATCTTCCTCGATATTAAGGCACCGCTATCTGATGAAGAGCAGTATGATAGGATAGCAGAAGCATCGGGAGTAGCCAGGCAAGTAAAAAATACGCTCGCTATTTGTTCGGATGCAAAAATAGGCCTAGAACTGGTAACTACGGTATTCAAACATATTGCCGGCGTAGAGGCAGTGAAAGGCATAGCGAAAGATCTTGAAGATGCCGGTGTCGCAAACTGCCCATATGTAATACAGCAGGGGCGAGTTGAGCTCATTCCGGATAATATAATAAAAGAAGAAGATGTCTTCAGCCTTGAGGAGTTGAAGGAACTTGCAGCACTTGCTTACGTGCATCTGAATGATGTCCGAATCCGAACCCGGGACGGTGGTGAAGAAGTGATTTATTTCTGAGTGCTATCATTAACAAAACAAAAGGAGAATGAACAAAGTGGTAATATTTGGATCGGGGATTTGTTTGGTAGTATTGGTATTACGAGATTTAGTGAGTTTTT
>QENH01000113.1 GCA_003336485.1 Candidatus Methanophagales archaeon | reverse complement strand
AATGGCGTCTGCTGATGCCATTTGGTCTTCGAGAAAGATAGCAAAGCTAGCTCATGAGAATGTAGTGTATATGTATCTAACAGGGCATGAGAAGCCTGATTTCCGAACGATATGCAATTTTAAAAAGGAGTGTGAGGGACTAATAGAAGCGGCGTTCAAGGAAACCGTCACGATTGCTAAAGCATTAGGAATACTTAACTTAGAGCACATATCAACCGATGGTACCAAGATGAAAGCAAATGCTTCAAACAAGCACACGCTGAGTAAGGAAGAGATAGAGTGGATAAGAAAAATAATAGCGAGAGGGATTGCGATAGATAAAGAGGAGGACAAGCTCTACGGAGATAAGAGAGGTGACGAGCTGCCACCCGAACTCAATACGCAGGAGAAGATTCGTGAGAAGATAAAGGAGATTGAAGAAGCTTCCGACCAGAAAATGAAGGGCGCGGCGAAGAAAATTATCGTGCAGCATGTGCTTGGCGATGAAAAAGATAAGGAGAAAATAATGGCAAAGCTCGATAAGGCAGAGGAAGAGCTTACAAAGAGTGGACAAGGTGCCGTCAGCATAACCGACCCAGAATCTCGATTTATGGAGAACAAGAAGAAACGTAAAGAGTTATCATACAATCCTCAGATAACGGTAGACCACGGTTCTGGGATAGTTCTTGCTAATGCCGTTACTCAGGACTGTACTGACCATTACCAGTTGCAACCGCAGCTAGAAATGACGGTTGAGAACATAGATGGCTTGCCTGAATGGACAAAGGTGAGTATGGATAATGGCTACTTCAACGGTCCCAACCTGCGGTATTTGGAGGAGGAAAGGGTGGATGGCTATATTCCGGACAGCAAGCAGGCCCAGAAGATGAATGGTAAGAAGGTAAAAGACGGTCCTTATTCGAAGGACAAGTTTGTGTATGATGAAGAGAATGACAAATTTATATGCCCTAATGGTGAGATACTCACCAGAAAGGGGGAGTATGTGCATAAAGGTAAGCTACAGTACTCTTATTCTGGTGCAAACTGTGGAGAATGCCCTTTCCGGGAGGAATGTGCCGGTAAAAGCAAAAAAAGAAAGATCACGAGCGATGACTACGAGGCAGAACGTAGGCGGATGGCAGGTAAAATGTGTTCCGAGAAAGGGAAAGAGGAATACAAGAAGCGTAAGGAGACTGTTGAATGGCCCTTCGGCAACATAAAGCAAAATATGAAGTTTCGGGAGTTTCATACAAGAGGGCTAGAAAATGTGCAGATAGAGCATAATCTTGTATGCACTGCCCATAATCTGGGGGTGATGTGGGGTAAATTAGGTGGCAGTGTGGCTGCTTTATCTAATATTAAGGGTTTGGTAGCCAATTTTACATTTAGAGTATCAAGTATTTAGGTTTTTATTCATATTTCCTCTTGGTGTGTCATGAACTTTTGATTTATGTTGATTTACTGTCATTGCCTTTATGTATAATAAAATTCTATAATTGGTTTGTGGGACAGCCTGTCTAGCGTTATGCCAATAAATAAAATGGTTGAATGATGAAGTAATTATCGAATGCCGGGAAAAACATTGGTGTGTCGTGACAATTGACAATAAGGATTACGCATTAAATGGGAGTGCTCAAAGGCGATATAAGCTCGAAGAGGTTCATGAAGCTGGAATGGCAATATTAGGGAAGTCCATCACCCCATTTATTAAGAGGGCTTTGAAGTTGGGATAGGATATGTAGTTTCCAAGACTAAAGTATTGGGGGATTCTAACAACGAAATCCACCCGACAAGGAACAGCACACCTTAATCCGGTTGGGTATTAATTGAGAGACTCCGTACTTGTCACCAAGTGGTTGCCCTGGTTAGGCCGGTTTTTCTGGCAGGTGATTTCTGGTCGTTACACCCTGAGGACTTTGCTCAAGAAGCCACTTGTTAAATGAATTCTTGCACCATAGTCACCAAGCTAAAGCCTTTGCCCAGGCGATCCGCTCGTACCTGCCCAACTCTGTATCCGCGTGGATAGACGAGTACGAGCTCCTTCTTGATAGTGCAGACATCAACGTGTCGATAAGAAATGCAATCCAAGAAGAGGCGGATTTCGTGACTTTCTTCAAACACGCATTATGGTTATAACCTGCGACTGATGCACGAGTGAAGAAGAACGAGAAAGAACGTTCGTGATGATATTCACATCAATGAACGCACTATGTTATGCCCATTCAATCACTTCGTAATTCTCCTTAATGACCTTTTTGGTGGGGTATAGTTCTCCAATAATCTCGTCCGGATCGAACCAAAGATGGATCTCTTTTTTCGCGGATTCTTCGGAGTCCGAACAATGGATAACGTTCTCCATGATGCCCTTCTTGTTAATCCTACCGTAAGCTCCGCGGATGGTTATCGGGTCTGCATCGAGCGGATTCGTTGCACCGGCGATCCGTCGCACTTTTGAGATCGCATCCACCCCTTCGGACACAAACACAAGTACGCGTTCATACTTCGGGCCATAGGTTTTACCGGAAAAGTACTCATAAAGGTCATCAAAAAACGGCTCGTCCTTTAAATGCGCATAATGCACTTCCGCAAGTTCCCGCGATACTTTTACTACCTTTGCGCCAATGAGCCTCAAGCGCGCTTCTAAAAGACGGGTGAGGATGTTCCCGCTCAATGATTTCACCAGTGCGTCTGGCTTCAGAATGATCAGAGTGTATTGATGTTTCTTTGTTGCTTCGGTCATTCTTTGTACACCTTTTTGGTTAGATATAGAATAGGATTATTCAATATATATAAATATATTTAAAAGGATACTATGAGAGAACAAAACAAAATAAAATCAGTGTAAATCTGCGTCATAAATTAAATAGCTAGATAGAAGTTATACGTTATATCCTGACATTATGAGTTTTATGGGCTACAATATCCGGTATATGTAATAGCTCGCAATCTAAGGCACATTACTCAGCTATAATCAGTCAAAAGCTTTATATAGTTTTTATTATTACATCAAGAACTCTAACGCTTGAAAAAATCAAAAAAAGTGATCCCTTAGCCCTCAACTACACTTCAGGGACGACAGGCGCACCAAAAGGAGTGTTACACACCCATTCATTGATGTACTGTTTCGATAGGCTGAATAGATATTACTGGTGGGGTACACAATCAGACGAGTTCTGCTGGGCAACAACAGAACCCGGATGGGCTAAATGGTATTGGGCGCCATTCGGGGCTATTTTAAATGCCGGCGCTACAAACTTCCATTACAGAGGTAGATTTGAACCAGAAAAATGGTTTGAGCTGCTTGATAGATGGCTGATAAACAGGGCATGCATGACTCCAACGGAACTCAGAGCTATGGCAACAGTTGATGATGCAGACAAGAGATACGATTTGAATGACTTGAAGGTTATTTTAAGTGCTGGAGAGCCCTGCACACCCGGCGTTATTAGATTCTTCGATGAGAAGTTTGGATTATCTGTTAGAGACGGTTATGGACAAACAGAAACTTGTGTTGTTGCATGCAATCTACCAGGAATGGAGATAAAGCCGGGATCAATGGGTAGGTTTACACCAGGGGTTGAAGGAGCAATTGTGAATCCTGAGACAGGGGAACGAGTGCCGGTGGGCGAGACGGGAATAATTGCCGTTGCTCGCGATCATCCGATGCTGTTCACAGGATATCATAATAAACCGGAAAAAACAGCTGAATGCTTCGTTGGCAACAGGTATTTAACTGGAGACCTTGCAATGATGGATGAGGCTGGATACATATGGTTTGACTCAAGGGCTGATGACGTCTGTATAAGTTCAGGATACAGAATCGGTCCATTTGAGGTTGAAAGTGCAGTTGATTCGCATGAGGCAGTGCTTGAAAGTGCGATGATTCCAAGTCCTGACCCCGTAAGAGGAGAGATCGTTAAGGTTTTTGTCGTCTTACGGGAGGGGCACAAACCATCAGAAAAAAAACTTATCACAGATATTCAGCAGCATGTCAAACAGATAACTGCACCATATAAGTATCCAAGAGAGATTGAATTTGTTACAGAGCTCCCAAAAACGATTAGTGGTAAAATTATGCGTAAAGAGCTCAGAACCAGGGAGTTTGAGCGAAAGAGAGATTTGATTGAAAAGCTTAAAGAAAAAGGTTTGTGGCAGAGGTCGGACTAGAAGCCCCCGCCACTTCACACTCTGACTGACCAGTTCATGTTCATGGTCTTGTTCACAGCTAACTAATACCTCCTCAGTTATAAGATTTTTGATGACACCTATTAAATCGTTCTTATAATCAATCAACCTCGTGAAGTATCCTGTAATCCCCAACTTGATCTCGTCTATTATTTCACAAGCATAACCGGAGAAGAAGCATGACGTGCAACGTTTTCCGCAACACTACCCAGTAGTAGTCGATCAAGCCCGGTCCTCCCTTTACACCCAATTACAATCAGATCATCCTTTTTTGCTTCCTGTATGATCTCCTCCGCAGGGTGACCCTCGACGAGCTTTTTTGAAACAGTAATACCCATTTGCTCCCCCAAGTTGACTATTTCATTGAGATATGATTGCGCTTCCCTCTGGATAAGCTCTTGCAGTGGTATTTCAGAGGGTTTGACTATTTCCGTTTGGTATACATAGAGATCAATATTGATCACATGCATTACTACTACTTTTGTATCAAGCGATTGAGCAAGAGCGAGCGCTTTTTTCGCCGCTTTTTTCGCTACTTCAGAACCATCTACGGGCACTAGTATCCGTTCAAACTCTTTTGGCATAACTTACTTTACTCCTTTTGGCTCACGACTTCGCGCTTGGATGCCACACTATATCCTTACTATAACATTCTAACTATAAAAAGTGTACTATCGTAGAGTACCATTCGCTTCAGGATTGAAAATGCTTTGCTCCTTGATAGACAGAAGTCGGCTGCCGAAGAATGGCAAAGAAGAACTATTTCACAATCATAACCGAACAAGAAGCATGACGTGCAACGTTTTCAGCAACACCATACCAACCACTGCATGACTTCTGTTTGCGAATTGTTGTGTTTTGCTATACGAAGCGTGCTCGGATTACGGAAAGAAAGGGAACGGGAATATCGTGCTAAAGGAACACTATGGCAAACAGAATACTGCACTACTCAGATGCAAGACATGTAAGAAGACATTTAGTGAGAACCGGGGCACACCGTTTTTCGGACTGCACACGCCAAAGGAAACGGTCTTACGGTCAATGGCAATGCTTGTAGAAAAGGGCAGCATAAGGGGCACAGCGAGGGCAATGGGTGCCGACAAAGACAGTGTAGCCCTATGGCTCAAAAGAGAGGGAGAACACTGCGAAGAAGTCACGGAATATCTACTTCGGGATCTAAATCTCTCGCAGGTTCAAATAGACGAGATTTGGACATTTATAAAAAAAAGACAAAAATCTGAAGCTCGATGATCCCAACGAAGTAGGTACAAAATACGTTTTGGTTGCTCAAGAAGCGAAAACAAAGCTTGTCTCCAGTTATCATGTCGGCAGGCGTGCCCTTAAAGACGCGGTTGAATTGCTCGCTGAGATGGAAAGCAGGCGAGATAAGAGCACAGAGCTTCCGATTTTTACCAGTGACGACTGGGACGGACGCATACAAAAACGCACTGGTCGAGGTCTACGGCGTTGAAGAGCAGCCAGAATATACATGTGCATTTTTATTGTTCCGGGGGGGCATTATATGATTTGCGCAGCATATTCTGTTACATCTTCTCTTTCAAGTCGATAAAAGGGGGAGACGACCTTATTTATATGCAAGTGAGAAATAATAGAATAAATATAAAAAGCAATGATGGGCGGTAACAAAACAAGCCAATATGAGGTAAAAGATGTACAAAATTGAAAAGAAAGATTACGGCTACAAACTTACGTTTGATGGCTTCATCAAAGCTGATGAAATGAAGCTTTGGGTTGATGAATCAAAGAAAACTCTTGTCGGAGCACCAAAAGAATTCGGCGTTTTTGTAGATATGCGAACATTAAAACCATTACCTGCAGATGCGCAAACACATATGCAAGATGGACAAAAGCTTTACAAGAAAAAAGGGATGGTACGTTCCGTTGTAATCTTAGATAATGTTATAACTAAAATGCAATTCCGACGAATTGGAAAAGAAACTGGCATCTATGAGTGGGAACGATACATTGATGCTTCGTCTGTAGCTGATTGGGAAAAGGTAGGTATTGATTGGCTTAGTAAGGGAATTGACCCAGATAAATAAGATTGGTCGCCTAACAATGGCATGAACACGGACTTAAAAATGCGCCAGCATTTTTACGCCGGTTATGCCTGTATTATATGAGGAAATGACATATGAAATTGATGGAAGACGCGTTCCTGAGACATTCGATAGAGATTAGGACAACACCAGAAAAGATCTTCGAGTTTCTATCTAACCTTGTCGATGACGAAAGCTATCGTGCTTGGCATTCTGAAGACCATGTGACTCTACGCTGTCTGAAAGGATCTCCATGGCAAGAGGGTTCTGTCATTTATGCAGAAGAATATATTGATGGAGAATTGCACAAGCTGACGTTCGAGTTCCATTGCTGCCCAGGCTCTTGGCCAAGAAGAGGGTTGAGCGAGGTCTTTCAAGTGTCCAGAAGCACATGAAGGAAGAGGGAGAGAACTTGAAGAGGATACTTGAGAGCGAAAAGGGAATTACATAACAAATCGTTCGGCATAAAGGGAACAAGAACAATGTCATCTGTAAAATTTAAAAGCGCGAATGGCTGAAATCATTCAAGAGCAACCGAAGGATGCAACCTACGAGGAGATCATGCGCGAGCTTGCTTTCGAGCGCATGGTTGAGCGCGGGTTGGCGGACTCCCGTACCGGAAGGGTTATTTCCAACGAAGAGATGGCTCGGCGGATTCGATCATAATAGGCAGAAATAAAATGGACGGATGCATTTTTCGTAATGCCTGCTTTTTCAACCGCGGTTTTGAATGCCTGCTGCAGTGATGTTGGATATACATGGTGACGGCGCACCGTAAGGAATTTTAATGGTAAAGAAGGACGAGCCACCTGTTCTATGTAACAAAAGTAATAAAAGACGCAGGTGGACGTATGGCACGATATGAAAGAATTTTTAAGCCTCCGATAGTCTTAGTGGAATACCAAATTACTACGGTTATTTATATTCAATTGAGAAATAATAGTATAATAAAAAACAATGTTCTGCATCGCATCAAAAAGAATGAATGACAAATCTAAAATCATCGAGTTCCCTAACAGCCTTAGGAAGGCAACCCAGACATACGACGAAGACGACTTCTATGATTTTGAGGAGTGGGAGCTACCTGCTGAGCTTCGTGATAAAAATGATTTTCCTGCTTTAGTCGTGTACTGTAAGCGAAGGGCAAAGCAACAGCCCGATGATGCGCGTCTGGTGAGCGCCACGTTATGCCAATAGAATAAGACCATGAACGAAAAAAAGCTTTCCAAGGTTATGATCGAAATGGCCAAGCAACTTCTTAAACAGCCACAGGAGATTCCATCCAGTGAGCCATTTCATGTCGCATTGCTTCTTGCAACAGTAGCATGGAATAGAGAGGTTGTTGGTGATGATTTCCAAAGCAATGATCACTACTACGATTTGATAAGAGAGATAGAAAAACACGATCCTGTCTTATGGGATGACCTTGTGTCGTCAGATTGCGAAGCTATGATATCGAAGTTACGTGAATACAAACGTAATAAATATTTAGGTGATACGAGGGAAATTGTCTCTTGTGGTATAAATGAAAGAGGAAATATCGAGGTTAGAGTGGGTGTAGTAAAACGGGAAGGCATAAGAAATCGCTAAGGCATTAGGAAAACAATGAAATAATTTTTTAGTCTCCGATAGTCTTAGAGGTATGCCAAATTACTATGGTTATTTATATGACAAAATAATACGGTTTTTTATATACAATTGAGAAATAATAGAATGAAGATAAAAAGCAATGTTATACGTGAAATAGTACTCAAATACAGAGAATAAGATGACTAATATCACAATTTTAAGCTGGAACATCGATGGGCTCGGATATCTTCGTACTGTGAGGGCACAAAGAGAGCCTAAGAGGCGCACGATTAATGATGAATTAAGAATTTGCCTTATCGAAAAATATCAGCCAGATTTCATTCTTCTCCAAGAAGTTGTTAAATATGAAAACGATGGAAGAGAGACAGAAGAAATTGTTGATATGGCTGAGATCGGGAAGAGCTACCATTATCACTCGTCTATGGTGATTGATACAGAAAAAAACAATCATCCAGGAAAATGGGGTCCAATAAAAGAGAAAGGTGGATGGGGGAATAACACCTATCTTGCCCAGGGTAGCGCAATTTTGTGGAAGAGAGATATCCAGCATTGCTCCATTTGGGAACACGATAGAGAGAATCTTTCAATGAACAAGTATTTAAAGCAAGAAGAGGTAAGGTTAGATAATGGCCTTTATACAGGTGATCGAGACTCCGAACCTAGAACCGCAACAGTATCACGCTTCTTAGTTCATAAGCGAGACCTACTCCTAGTTAATCTACACTTAACCACCCTTAAAGGAGAACGTGAAGGTCTTCCCGAAAGGGATGAGGCGGGTAGCAAGTTAAGATTGTGGCAATTAGATCTCATCTTAAATGGTATTGTGTCCAGATATAATTTCTGGAGGCAAAATCATGAAGAATTGCAAAAGCAGCCAAAGCCATTCTGGTTCCTTGCTGGGGATTTTAACGGTACAGAGGTTTCTCCTGAAATTCAAAAATTAAAAAGAATGAGGTTTCAAGATGTGTCTCCAATAAAAGGTGCTGATGGTAGGGGCTCTGGCACGAAGCGTAGTAAAGGGGAAAAAAAGGCGTCCATTACATTGGATTATATTTTTGCAGGAATTGAGTACTCTGCATTTGACCCCCACAAAATGAGAGAAAGAACAGAACAACTCCCTCCAGTATATGAGGTTCAAACATCTGATCATTTCCCGGTTGTCGCGAGGTTTTCATTAGAGGATTGATGAAAAAGAGGGGGAGGAAAAAGATGACGAGTGATCAAAATCCTGATAAAGTACCTACGGAACATAGACCGAAAGACCTGGCCCATTTGGTAGTTGATATTTTAGCGGGCTTTATACATGCAGGGGCTCTCCTAAATTATTTGATAACGCCACCTCTCGAAAAAAGGAGAAATGAATGGTTGGATGCTTTAGGAACGCGTTTAGTACAACTTGAAAAGGAAAAAGGCATATCCCTTGAAGATTTGAAAGAAAATGATGAATTCATTGATATTGTAATTCAGGCCACCCAAATAGCTTTGCGTTCAAGCCAGGAAGAAAAAAAGGAAGCCCTAAAGAATGCGATACTAAACAATGTCTGCGGGCTTGCTCCTGATTTATCAATGCAACAAATGTTCATAAATTATATTGACACCTTTACAGTTTGGCACATAAAACTCCTAGATTTGTTTAGCGATCCCGTTCGATGGGCCAAAAAAGTAGATCATTCATTCCAGCAGGTAACAACGGGTGAACTAGCTCTCATTATTGAAGAAGCTTTCCCTGAAATTAAAGATAGACGCGACTTCTATGACCAAATTTGGAAGGATTTGTATTCTCGCGGATTAGTAAATACTGAAGGCTTGCATGTCACTATGACCGGTTCAGGACTCATGTCGAGAAGGGCAACATCTATCGGTGAAGCTTTTATCAAGTATATCACTTCAGAATAGCATTTAGTATAACACGCCCTTGAACCAGGACTGCCTTTTTCGCCGGTTACTACAAAGACAAACGGTTAAGGGCGCCGTTATGCGCTAAGGACTTTGTCCGTGGAGGCACTTGATGAAGGTATTCTTGAGCAATGGTCACGGAGATAAAGCCTTTGGCTGGGCAATCCAAGAAGAGTCTGATTTCGCGATAATTTGCCGCGGTCGGGAGGCAATAACGTCTGAACGGGTCAATTCT
>QENH01000114.1 GCA_003336485.1 Candidatus Methanophagales archaeon | reverse complement strand
AGATAAGACATGTAGTTCGAAAGGCAGTCCCAGGATTCGGAACTCTGTGGTTGCTTCGCAACCCTTGCCCTGCGGGTCATATAACAGCGGATAAAAGGCTTCGTTACGCTTCGCCCAAATTCGCCTATCGACGAACTTCTTTTATACGCAAAACGTTATCTGCAAAAACGCTTGAAATAAACGTAAAGGATGCACGAAAGAAAAGTATCCCCTCCAAATTGATTGGTAAACGGGGTATTATCTGAAAATCAACGACTTGCTGTTACAAATATGTACAAATATTGTTATAAATCATATAATAAGTGTTGATTTAAATATTGAAAGTATTAGAAAGTAACACTAAGCCGATGACGGGCAATCTTTAGGAATTAAAGCAGGTCATGACACGGGATTTAGGTAAATTGAAGTCCGCATACGTTTTACCCTCTGATTTGGAGGGGATACAAAGAAAAGGTAAGTCCAACCATCAAGGATGTCCCGCAATTTATTCCGGGCGTGGGAAGGCTGGGGCTAACATAGCATTGCAACATTTAATTAAATATTATACAACCTATATATATATACCAAATCATGAGCATGGGCAGCTACTGGGGCTATTACAAACCCGCGAAACCAAAAGGCGTAAAGAACGGCATAAAGACCAAGAGCAAACGAGGCGCAATTGGTGAGACCTGGTGGTCGGAACGCTGGATAGCCGTGCTTGAATCATTCGATATGGGTGCAAGACTAACCCGCGGCCGCACGTATGCACGAAAAGGGCAGGTAATCTCAATTGACGTCCAGAAAGGCGCAGTTACCGCTAAGGTTCAAGGCACACGCGCAAAGCCATACGCAGTCGGAATTCAATTGAACCCCATTTCTGACCCAGAATGGGCTATTGTAACAGAAGCAATGGCCTCGAAGGCGATATTCGCAGCTAAGTTGCTTTCTGGCGATATGCCACACGACATTGAAGATGCTTTTAGAGACGCTAAAGTCGCTTTTTTTCCTACATCAAAGAAAGAGCTAAAAACTAACTGCTCATGTCCTGATTGGGCAAACCCCTGCAAACATATTGCTGCTGTTTATTATCTCTTAGCAGAGCGGTTTGACGAAGACCCATTTCTTATATTCAAACTCCGTGGCCGAACAAAAGAAGAGTTTATTGCGGCTCTTCGCGAAAAACGCACCGCTGCTGCTACTGTGGCAGAAGAACGAGAAGCGATAACAACTGCATCTTCTACTGCTGAAAAAGTCAAATCGCAGGAGGCATATTTGGACTCGTTCTGGCAAGCGGGAGCAGCATTGGATACTTTTTCCGTTAACCCTGCTCGTCCCGAGGTAGAGAATGCGATACTCGAAAGACTTGGTGACGCGCCTTTCTCCGTTGGTAGGACCAATCTCAATTCTTTGCTATCAAAAGCATACGAAACGGCAAGCCGTGCGGCATTGCAAACGGCATCCGTGGACACAAACGCTAAATAGGGTATCACGGAACGTAATGGCAATTTTTATTGTATATCATATTATATTATATATCATTGGAAAAAGGACGAACCCGTATGCAAGCCTTAGTATTACATGCTGTGTGGAATGAAGAACGAATAAGCATATGGGCAGAATCATCCACTCTACCTTTATCAGCCCCAAAAACGCGAGGTCGCAAACCAAAGAAGGCAAAACCACGAGCACATCCTTTTGCTCTTCCAAGAGACGAGTTAAGAGAAGTTATCAGGAGCCTTTCCGAGCAAACAGCACTAAAGTCAGAAACGAGAATTTTACTCCTGCCTTCGACACAAAAAGGACCTCTGCTGTCACCGTGGCTGATACGCGAGGAAGGTTACAGTACAGAGAAAGCGACTGAGTTACTGGGTTGGAATATTGAGACTTTGTCTTTTGAGACACCCAATTTAGCATTCGAGTTCTTACTCGGACTACCCGAACAACCACCTCGTGGTATTGCTTTTGGCAGTTCACTCCGTTTCTGGATTGAAGTAGCTAAGTTCACACTTGAACTAATTACGCGACAGCAGTTTGCACCCGCAATCAGATCAGAAGAGCAGGGGTTCCGGGCTGCATGGGAAGTGTTTATCACGGAAAAAGATTTAGAACGTGTGCATACACTGGCAAAGGCGATGCCACCGAGTGGTCGCGCAATCCAGGACAAAGAGCAGAGGTTATCTCCTGCAGATATGGTCTTGAATTGTATCAATCGAACCACAGACGATTTTATACGCAAAAGTTTAGCTTCTACTTCGCTACTTCCTACACGCCGTGGTCGCCGTCCCAAAGTTGCCCCTTTACCGGAACAATGGCTTCACGCTCTTTCCACAGATAACCCCGCACTTGCAGCACCGTCAGAAGCTTTTAACTCTTTTGCCACTGAGATACAGACCTGGCTCGCTCAACTTCAGCCTACAGCATCGGATGCACCGTTTC
Source organism: Candidatus Methanophagales archaeon (assembly GCA_003336485.1). Lineage (GTDB taxonomy): Archaea > Halobacteriota > Syntropharchaeia > Alkanophagales > Methanospirareceae > Methanophaga. The sequence goes on along the minus strand of QENH01000114.1, from coordinate 7,564 downwards.
GCACTTGTTTTCGACTGGACCCGCCATCGGATTCCGACGATGAAGAACACGGCGAAGACTGGAAGGTTCGTTTTATGCTCCAGGCAAAGGATGACAGAAGTTTACTGGTTCCCGCTGAGAATGTATGGAAAACAAGGTCTAATACTCTTACTTTTCTCAAACGGCGGTTTGAAAATCCGCAGGAGCAATTACTTGCTGACCTCGGTAAGGCATCGCATGTTTTTCATGATATTGAAACGAGTTTGCAAACGGCACGTCCGGTGGGGCTGGAACTGAACGCAGAGCAAGCTTATTCCTTTTTGCGGCAGTCAGCACCTCTTCTGGAACAGAGTGGCTTTGGTGTACTCCTTCCTTCGTGGTGGGAGAAACCGAATGCACGTATTGGCGTAAAACTCAAGTTAAAGCCGGAGGTATCAGATGCAAGCGGTAAAGTGGCGAGTTCCGGACTTTTTGGCGTCAAAGGGATTATCGCTTATGACTGGGAAGTGGCAGTCGGAGATGAAACGCTTTCTGAATTGGAATTCGAGCAGTTAGCCGACTTGAAGGTACCTCTGGTTCAGGTACGAGGACAGTGGGTGGAATTGCGACCCGATGACGTGGAAGCAGCCATCGAATTTTTCAAAAAGAGGCATGGTAGCGGTAAGATGACTCTGGGCGAAGCGATGCAGCTTGGATTGGGTGCAGATACTGTAGACCTGGAAACCGAAGTAGGGCTCCCTGTGGTGGAAGTGGAAACCGAAGGTTGGCTCGAAGATATGCTGAGCAGTCTTTCTAAAGGCGTCAAGATAACCTGTGTTAAGACGCCACGAACTTTCAAAGGCCAGCTTCGACCTTATCAGCTAAAAGGCGTCTCATGGCTCGCATACCTAAATAGATTCGGGCTTGGTGCTTGTCTGGCAGATGATATGGGCCTGGGGAAGACAATCGAGCTAATCGCTCTCCTGCTGCATGAACGTTCCGGTAAACGCAAGAAGAAGCAGGCACCAACGCTTCTTATTTGTCCTATGTCTGTGGTGGGTAACTGGCAAAAGGAGGTTGAACGTTTCGCGCCATCGCTAAAAGTCATGGTTCATCACGGTACGGATAGATCCACGGGCAAAATCTTTGCACGCGAGGCGAAGAAGCACGATCTCGTCATCAGTACGTACGCACTGACGAATCGAGACGCAGAGACTTTCGCAGAGGTCCAATGGCAACATGTCGTGCTTGACGAGGCACAGAACATAAAGAATCCGGCTGCTAAGCAGACGCAAGCGATAAAGAAGCTCAATGCAGAACACAGAATCGCTCTCACCGGGACGCCAGTAGAAAACCGTCTGTCGGAACTATGGTCTATCATGGATTTCCTTAATCCGGGCTATCTGAGATCCGCAGAACAGTTCCGCAAGAACTTCGCGTTGCCTATCGAGCGATATAGAACGAAAGAACGTGCAGATGTGCTCCGGCGTATAATACAGCCATTTGTACTGCGGCGTGTGAAGACAGACCCCAAAATAATAAATGACTTGCCTGAGAAGATGGAGATGAAAGTGTACTACAACCTAACGAAGGAGCAAGCATCGCTTTACGAGGCTGTGGTTACGGAGATGCTCGGTAAAATTGAAGCATCAGAAGGAATAGAGCGTAAAGGGCAGGTACTGGCTACGTTGCTGAAATTGAAGCAAATCTGCAATCATCCGGCACTGTTCCTTCAAGACGGTAGTGCATTGGAAAGTCGTTCGGGTAAACTCGCTCGGCTGGAAGCGATGCTTGAGGAGGTGCTTGCAGAAGGCGATAAAGCACTGATTTTTACGCAGTTCGCAGGAATGGGCATCATGCTGCGGCACTATTTACAGGATAAATTGGGATGCGAGACGCTATTTCTGTATGGTGGTACACCTAAGAAGCAGCGAGATGCTATGATTCAGCGGTTCCAGGAAGATCATCTGGGTCCACCGTTATTTATCCTTTCGCTTAAAGCCGGTGGGCTTGGGCTCAATCTGACTGCAGCGAATCACGTATTCCATTTTGACCGGTGGTGGAATCCCGCGGTTGAGAACCAAGCAACGGACCGCGTATTTCGTATCGGGCAGACGAAAAACGTTCAGGTTCATAAGTTCGTTTGCATTGGTACGCTTGAGGAACGGATAGACCAGATGATAGAGCAGAAGAAGGAGCTTGCGGAGTCTATTATCGGTTCGGGCGAGGCATGGGTCACGGAAATGTCAACCGAGCAGCTTAGAGAGGTGTTTACTTTGAGTCGAGAGGCGGTGGAGCCATCGGAGTAGTGGTTGGTGGGCTATAACGTACTTTTATTCGCTTTTGGGGTTATAGGGACTAGCTCACAATTCAAGAGCATGAAACTTTCATTTTGAAAGAGCGGGTTTTAATTTCCTTTAAATTGGCTTATTTTCTCAACTTCTCCAGACTTTTTTGTTTCATTTCACGAATGGTGCTCCCCTATCAAGTATTTTAGACCGGAAAGATACAAGAAAAGATTTTATAGTGATCTGACGTATTTAGTAGTTATCTTAAAGGGACATGGGCGAAGTGGAAGCGAATAGGGATATGGTAACAAAGCATGATCTCCGTCATGATAGGTATACGGTCTCTATATTAACAGGTCATTTAGTTTTTTTCCGCCGAAGTATCGCGGGAAGGTATTGGAAGGTGAAGTTGCGGAAGTGGCGGAGGAAATCATTCTGGAAACCTGTAAAGAGCTCGATATTGAGATTATAGACAAACCTTTCTTTAGAAAAGAAAGCTTTACCAAAGAAACATAGATTTCCACAGCTTAAGGAGTGGTGCCCGGGTCATCTGTGGGCGCCATCGTGCTACCATAAAACTTTTAAGAAAAGTTTTATCAACAAACTTTTTGGAGGGAAAAATCAAAAATAGAAAAAAAATCGAAAAGCTTTTATAATCCTATGTCATACCTATGATAATAGGGTATAGTTTAAGTCATCGGCACTCGCGCTTATGTACAGGCCTCGTACTTAAGTACGGGGTATAGTGACTGGCGTAGGAAAAATGATGAAACATTTTACCGACAATTTTGAAGGTGGGGTTGCAGATGCCTGGGAACTAGAGCTAGGTTGGCAGGTGGAACAGGAGGACAGTAATTATGCCCTCAGTGGAGAAGGCCATAGCTGGGCACGGCTATTGATAGGGCAGGACTGGACCAATTATTCCTCGCGGTTCCGCCTTAAGCTCATTCGAGGTGTAATTCACATAAACTATCGGGTGAGCGATGAAGGGAGATACTTCATCGGCTTCCGAGAAGAAGGACTGTACCTAAAGAAGGAGAGTCCTTGGGGAGTGTTCTTTGATCTGACAACAAGTGATTCGCACCATGATCTTGAGGTCTGGCATGATATAAATATAGTGGGTAAAGAAGGGCATCTTCAGGTCTATGTTGATAAAATTTTGGAGATAGACTTCACCGATGCCGAGCCGCTAATCCATGGTACCATTGCCTTTGAGACTCTGGATGCGTCTTATGCATACATAGATGATGTGAGTGTCATCATTGATACCGGTCTTATGTTGGAGCAAATAGTGGAAGCCAACAAAAGCCTCCTGCGATATCATTTTCGCATTGAATATACGCCGGGTGTCATTTACGAGGGACAGATAGATCTGGCGGATGGTCGCCAATATGTTCAAATCGGCTTGACGCCCGGTATTTTCCCACTGGCAGAGATTTTCTGGGATGACGAGAGAGGTTACGGGCGGCAGATTCAATCTGACATTTGGCTTAGAATACGGGGCGGTCCATTTCCCAATTACCTCCAATCCGCGCTGGGACTATTGCAGGAGTCAAATATCATCTCCAGCAGGGAAGAAGGACCTTTTTGGTTGGTTGATATTAAACCGGACCGTATTCCCCTACGCGATGATCCAGAGAAATTCTATTATGATATTTTCGGGGAACCGGAGGATCCCCAAAAAAAGGAATTCTTAGAACGTGTGATTGAACAAGCCCAAAGTCTTGAGGTGAGCCTACAAATGAGGATCTCACGCGAAGATTACTTCATCTATGGGTTCACTATCCAAAGCCAGGCACAAGAAATGCGCTCGGAATTAACTGCTGCTTTTGCCCCTAGCCAAATGGAGATTCCACCACTTCCTGAAGAAGCACTGCAACTTGCCGATCCAAAAGTTGAAATTTCCCTGGAGATGCTCTTATTTCATCTTCCCAACATTGGCGGTTGGGTTCGCAAAAACCATTGCATATGGGCACAACGATCGATTCAATTGATTGAAGAGAAGGATGCTAAGAAACAGAAGTATACCGAAATCTATCAGCCACCGTGGTTCGGAAAAGTTCTCGAAGCATACACCGAGAGTGTCGCAACAAAGATAGGTAAGCCTGATGAAACGAAGCATCATCCCATTGTTTTAGGTGCTTACTATGAAGATCACACCGTCAAGTTGGAAAGTTTTTATGATAACTGGTTTGCATCCGATTTCAACTATAAGACGAATTCGAATTATTACTTTAAGCAGCAAGGCTACAAGCGCTATTACCACCATTTTGGCGCATTCAGTGAGGGGTTGAAGTACAAATGGTATTTTATGTTCGAGGGTCCTGCAAAGCCCGTTAAGTCTGGTGGTTATTATAGTGCACGCGATTGGGGTTATGGCGGAGGCCGGATCAAACCGCCGGATCTCAATCGCCTAACGTTTACGCAAGCAATCCAGCAATACAACCGCTACTCTATGGAAGGCAAGCGCAATGCCTACCTGATGCTGGGACATGTCCTCCATTTGCTACAAGATGTGGGACAACCAGACCACGCTAAGCTGGTGGACCATGCTGGGAGCGCAATGACTCAGGCGGAAGCATACAAGAAATACAGCTACTGCTGGATCTTAGCTGCCGAAATAGCTCTTGGCCTTTGTGGTCATGAATCCAATATATTGTGCTGGGGGCCCGCCATTCTTACAGCGTTTGGTTTTTGTGATGCATGGAAGAGCACTAAAATAATGGGCTATGAGACACTGATTGAAAAATGGAGCCTTAGCAAGAAAGTAGAGGATAAAATCAAAAAGACAGGCATCCAGAAAAAACCTAACTATGATGCATGCTTCAAAAGTATGAGTGATTTCAGCATAGGAACAGCTAATAAACTCAGTTTGAAGTCCCCGCTAGGCTGCGGGACGTTAGCATTGGTTCCACCTGTTCCAGGCGCAGATCCCGACATTGATACGAAAGATACAAAACAAACTGAACCTTACTTTAAACTAACCGAGGAAATTGTCCCGGAAATTGTTGGCTTAGGTGCTGGCTTGATACAACTTTTTTACGAGACCGTTAACTACCCACCCTATGTCGAAAGGGTTGCCATAGTCCATTGGGAACCAGGGGCTAAACCATGCAAATTTGCATTTTTCAAAATGAATAAGGATTGTCGTTTTTACGATGCCGAGTGGGTTATGTCTAAGAAAAAACGGGTTCTCAAGTATCGAGTAAAAACTCAAAAACTAAGCCTGGATCGTCCGGCTTATATTTTTATACTTTTTGGCCCTGCTAACATTGGCCCCAAAAAGAGTGGAAGGGTCATGAGCAAAACCAATTTAAGGCTGGTTGGTACTTATCCTCTCACTGGCAAACCTATCGACATAACAGTTAAGCTAACATCTGCCAAAGATAATGATGTGGGGCAATACTATTGGGGCACATTTAACCCCCATAATTGCGGCACGGATCCGTATACATTAACCCTCATAGTTAAGGGTGAAGATAATGCTGCCCACCTTGCCCCGCGCAATCCATCAGGAACGGAAATTGATGGAAACCCGGCCACACTTGCAAAAGTAGACGCAAGCCTTCCCTCCTATCCTTGGAAGGATTACCAACCAGGTCCTGATATGAATCATAAAATTAAAATCTCTCTGGTGGAATGGAAGCTTTTAGTAAATCCCTATGGGTTGCTCGTCATAAAACCTTGGCTAGAAGCGAAAGGAGAAGTTGACCTACAAATTGAGCAAAAGGCTTTGAATTGCCAATGGGAATCGTATTCGGGGCCATTGACTTGCCCAGTGCAGTGGGAACTTTTAAATCAAGTAACAAAGCAATCAGATGCATTAGGTCGAGCGGTGACTGGGTTATGGAGGGATTTTGGCTTTGCAGTACATTTGCTCGTTCAGCCACGACAACCGGGAAAAGCGAAGCTGGTGATCACTCCTGATGTGAGGAAATACACGCCTGGGCGCTATGAGATCAAAGTTCTGTATAAGGTTGGTGAGCCACAAAAGTTATGGAGCAATATTGTTACGATCTTGGTTGAGCTTCTGTGATGCAAGATTGCTTTCGAAGGTGCCAAGCAATCCAGAGAAAAAAGAGGACCATGATGACACATCACAGCCTTCTGATGGTATAATCTGGTCAGGTGGATTTCAAAATGAGACCTCGTAAAATGGGGATTGAAAGGAAATGGATGCCCCGTTTTTCAAAACGGGGTATGTGACTGAAATATTTGGTTTGTTTGTATTCATGCTTATTTATCCAAGGTCAATAGAAAAATGCTCTATGTGGCAAAAAATAGAAAAGCTGTTATATATCCTCCTTTAATACCATAATGCCGGCTTCGTATTTAAGTTTGTGGTATAGTGACTGCCATTATATTAATATAAAGAATAACGCAATCTATCTAAAGTGGTGAGAAATATGGCTGGAGCAGCGGCTATCTGTGCAACCTATGCAAGAAGAGTATTGGTAGGCGGACTACTTGTCGAAATGGATCCCGATAAATTTATACCTCTGATAGATTCCAAAACAACTGTTATACATGGTGAACTTGGTAAATTGAAGAAGTATCATTTATACTTCATCGTAAGAAACGGCATCACAATGTACTGCAAAACAATGAGTCCTCTATCTATCTCGCCATCAATAGAAGTTGAAAAAATTGATACGGGTGGTGTAATCAAACTCTGATTTACTGCTTAATACTGCATGCATTTATCGAAAATCTTCGTGATTTTAAGGAACTATTGCAAGCAGGGTTTGATAATAACGAAGATTCATTAGAAATATTCGGTAAGACGTACTCAATCTCTGGCGGTCTTTCTCATGAAGAAGAGGTAGGCAATTTCAGTCTGAAAGCATGGGTGCTTTTGAGATTGATTTTGGCCATGAGATTGATCTTCACACTTGGGACCGTGTTTTATTAGATCTTGGTAAAGGATATTCTTAGAGTAGAAAATGCGATGGAAGATTTGATAAAAAATCACATCCAAAAATATCTCGAATTGAGAAAAGAAGGCAAGTATAAGGCTAAAGAGAAATTCAAACAGCACCATAAGACGATGGGGCATATAGCCTCTAGATTGATGGACTGGGCTACCCCAGGTCCACAAAAGACTTGGGATGACCTCAGATGACTCTCTTTCCCTATTAATTCAAAATAGTCTTTTGGAATCGTTAGTGCAGAGTCGTCAAGTAGGGCTCATAGTCAACCTTCTATAGGAGTATTGGCTCCGCGGTTACTATGAGCCCCCTCACAGAACCGGACATGAAGTTTTCCCTCATCCGGCTCTTCAGGAGTACATCCTCTACTTTTGTTTTGATAGGGCATAG
>QENH01000115.1 GCA_003336485.1 Candidatus Methanophagales archaeon | reverse complement strand
ATCTTATCAACTTCTATATTCGACCTTATCGCAGTTTTAACGTGTTTGATATATTCCTCCATTTATACCAGCTCCTTTATTTTTTAGGCTATTTTTATTTTTCTATTTTGAGATTCATATCCACACGGGGGCAAATTAGGGAATACAATCCCGGATATCTATATAGTGTGGACTGAGCTCTGGTAGCTCTCCTTCAAATGCTTTGGCAAATACATAGCAAGCATCAATCTGTGGTTTGATTTTTTTGATTATTTCAAATAGGGCGTCATTCGGATCCAGTTGGGCAGCAAAGAAATCTCGTTTTGCGTCAAATACGATGTTATTGAAATATCCAATAAGGTTTGACATGGCATAGGAATTTTTCGGTTCGAATGCGTGATCAGTAACATAATAGCCCTTGAAATATTCTCCTTCGGTAGGTATCTTCGGCATTTTGCCAAAAAATAGACTCAAAAACCCAAATACGCCTCTCATAACCTTCCATATAAGCGGTTCCTTAGTATAACACATGTCTCCCAGTACGGACCAATCCCATAACCCCGCACATGCCACAACTTTACCCTCATCTTTCACCACCCAAAAATTCTCTAATCCGTATGCGGGAATTCTTTTCACATATGATTCAAAGCTTTCGGGAGTGTAAGGTACGAAGTGTGCACGCCCAGTATAATAATCGTTGATAAGACTCACTACATCAGGAATGTCATTTTTATTAATACGTTCTATTTCAAATTTTTGTGCGATATTGGCTTTTTTATAGGCGGATATTGCACAAGTTTTGAATTCTCCATTGTTAGAATAACCGAGTTTTCCGAACAAAGCTTTGGAGTTATCGTTTGGTCCAAATATATAGCAATAAATATGACCTGATCCAGTTTCTCGTGCGTTCTTCTCTGCCTCGGTTACCAATTTGGTAGCAATTTCTTTTCTCCGAAACTCTGGATGCACCATCACTTCAGCTAAATATATAAACGTCTCTCTTTGAATCGGATCGCGCTTCACAGTCCAACCGATCAAACCCACAACTTTTCCCTCCTCTTCGGCTACAAGAACATTCCAATTATCATATAATTCATATCTCGCGATAATGTCTCTTTTATCCATTCCCATTGCATATTTTTCATTACCATGTGGGCACAACTTCTCTATATCTAACAGCCTGGCATTATCGCCCTCCTCAAAAGGTCTGATTGAAAACATTTTTAGTCCACACCCAGTATTTAACATATGGTGCTTGCATTCACATTAAAATTTAGATTGGTACCCCAAACAGCTCAGCCGCATTCTTAGCCATCAAATTCTCCAGTACTCCAGGTTCGTAAGAAAACCTCTCAAACTCATCAACACTCTGCTTCAACGGTCTCACCGGGTACGAAGAAGCATAAAGCATCCGGTCACTTAGATAGTGGTTAGCGGCATTCACCCAATCCTGAGCACCTGCGAAGCCAGGTATGAACTGAAAGAAATCAGGCAGCACCCACAGGTTCCCGAGGGCTGCATTGGCAATCATGACGCCGAGCATCTCGTTAGTAAACGGAAATGCACCGTGAACCACCACTATCTTCAGTGTCGGGAAGTCATTGGCGACACGTTGAATACGGAATGGCTCTGCATATGAAATGTCAGGTCCCTGCATCAAACTGCATGTCAGATACAGCACACCACCGAGCTCCGCACATCGTGCATAAATAGGATAAATGCGCTTGTCGTCCACGTATCGTGGTGGAACACACCAGCCTGGGTCTACTACAATACCATTAAATCTCATACCCTTGATAGTGCGCTCAATCTCCTCTAAAGCTGCTGCCAAATCGCTACTACCGTTAATACCGGCAATAGCAACGGGAAATCTGTCCGGGTACATGTCTCGGAGTTCCGCTATGTCGTCGTTAGAGACAATGCGATGACCCGCCTGCCTGCCCACCAGTATCCCCTTATCAACACCAGCTTCGTCCATCTCCGCTATGAACAACTCGAGCGATTTCTGTACCATTGACTGCGGACGCTCGTAGCCGCTTATAAGCGGGCTGCGTTTGACTGGTTTAGGTGCTCCAGGCGCTGATGCAAGCACCTGTTGCAAACTCTTGTACGGCGGTCTCACACGCGCATCTATTATCATTCTTCTTCTTTTTACCTCTTTTAAATCCTGCTATCAATATTATATTATATGCAGTGTTTGGGTTCATATATTTTATATAGCATATAGAAGCTATCCAACAATTCAAAAACCAAAGAAAAAGAAGGACAAATAGAGCTTTAAATCCAAAAAGAAGGAAAAGATTTGTTGCCAAAAGCAATTGCGAGACAACCTCTGAAATTTAGGTAAATATCAAGGATCCATTGGATATGGTTATAGGAAGGCGAAGATAAGGAATGAGGGGTAAGTGTGTATATCCTTCCAATTTTGGACAAAAGCGAAGTTGTATATATTAAGTTGTGCGCCATTCTGAGTTATATAGTAATAAGGAGGGTTAATGTCCGCTAGGAGGGAAAAACGAAAAGTGCAAACCCGCGAGAAAGCTGCAAGGCAAGAACTTAATGTTCTTTTAGAAACACGGTTCCATGGAGCGGTAAACATCCGCGGTATTCGGTATCAAATACTGTATTCCATCCTTCGCGCTTTTGATCTTTACGCTGAAGATAGCAAAGCTAGCTCGATTAGGCTTGAGGGGATCGAGGATGTGGATCTTCTTGGTCTACGTTTAGGGGATGTGTACATCCAAGTCAAGACGTCACAAGATCCATGGAAGTGGAACCAGCTCAAAAAGCCAATCCAAGGATTCCTACAGGTTTACCGTGCCGATCCATATTGTCAATTCGTTCTCGCCGTGGATTTTCCACTACGCAAAGACATCGCAAAATTGGCCCAAATAAAATCTCTTTCCCCGGAAGAAAGAAACAGTGTTGAGAACAAATTCCGCAATCTATGCGATAATATAGGGGCATCTACGGATGAAGCCGATGGCCTTGTCAACCGGTTGATTATAGTCTCACTACCGGAAGAGAATATTCGGAGGCAACTTAGACAAACCGTAGCCGACACGTTTGGAATAGCAAGCGAAGCGATCGATACATACATCTCAGTATTTGTCGCCAAATTTTTGGATTGGGGCAAAGATAGAAGGACCATAACGCGCACCGATATTGACAGTGTTCGAGCGGCTGTTGGAGAAGCATTGGCCCGGGAGACGGAGTTCCAAGCATATGGACGCGGTCTGATTGATAAGATCTCGTGGGAATCGGATGAGAACCTCCTAGATTTCTTTGAAGGTAAGGGAACGAGACCAGGTCACATCGCGGCTGACGTTGATGTTAGGCGAGTAGTCTGGCTTGAAAGGATTGATAGGGCCATTAACTCTTCAAAGATTTGTATCATTCGATCTCCGAGTGGTCAGGGTAAATCAACACTTCTGTACCGGTATGCATATGAACAATGGCCAGCAGAGAACACATTCATCCTCCGAGTTTCTGAATCGCCGGAGCATGTTGAGCTTGTTCGTAACTACCTCCGCTTCAGAGCGGACCTGGGCTTACCCGTTCTTCTTCTGATCGACAACGCGGGATGGCGCACTCGATTGTGGCCACTCATCGCTCAAGACTGTGCAGCACTAGGAGTTCGGGTTCTGGTGACCGTACGCAACGAAGACTGGCATCGCTTCGCTCGGGAAAGTTTGACTAGTTACGAAATACTTGAGCCAACCCTGGATTTGAATGAAGCGCGACAGATATTCAAGGCATTTCAATTGGAGGGGCGGCTTCATGCATCTATCGATTCGCCTGAATGGGCCTACGAAAGAATAGGTGAACCCCACTTGCTGATCGAGTATGTTTACTTACTTACACATGGCTGCATGCTTGAGGAACGGCTGCGAGATCAGATGAAGCAATTCTCCGAGCAAAAAGAAGACCCTGCTAAGATTGAGATATTGCGAAGAACTGCGCTGGCCGATACACTGGGAGCACCTGTCTTAGTTGATATGTTGCTGAAAAACATTCAGTTAAGTGATGATCCTCAGCAGGTGTTGAAGTCCCTCGCTGGGGAATACGTGACCTTGGAGGGGGGAATTATTACTGGGCTTCATTGGGTTCGCTCGTATCACCTTGCTCAAATCCTTCATGAGGGATATCCAGATCCTGCGAAAACCGCCCTGGTAATCCTTGATGCTATACCCCCTGATAGCATACCGGGATTTATATCGAACGCTATGTGCTGGCAGAACTTGGACGTTGATTTATTTATTAAAGGTCTAGTGGAGAAGGTAAAGGATGCAACTCTCGATACTATCTTAGCTTTCCTCGACGGCATCTTCGAAGCAGGTGAACGACAGTTTTTCAAGGCAAACCAAGGTTTATTTGATGAGGCATATGAGCTTATTGGCCAGGCGGGTACTCGTCTACTAATTTCCTACTTCTTACCGATCGTGAAGGTGGACACTATAGCCCAGATGGTCAAGATACTGGGTGACAAGGGAGAAAATTTCCAGACGTTACAAGAAATCGCGTCTAGAGCTAGCAAAGCACATAGGGGTCTCGATCTGTGCCGCGACTTCCTGAGTACTGTCACTCCATATATACAGCCAGAAACACTGCAAGGAAGTCACGGTGATACCGGCCGTCTGCTTGACTGGTGTTCTTTGTGCGAATCCCGTCTGCCAGCTTGGCCAACAGTCCGTGATGACTTCCTCACGTGCACGGAGGTAATTAATCTCCCCTTGGATGCTTTCTGCAACTTAACACAGGGTTTTTATCGGTACGATGAAACTGCTTACCGGAACTGGTTCTCCCAAAACCGTGAGGATGTTCTTGGCTATCTTAAGCTTCACACCGACAGTATTGAGCTGAAAGTTTCGGATAGTGCGCTGTCAATAGAGTTCTTCCCGGATTTGGAAAACAGCGAAGGTTGCAACGAGCAGGCGGTATCTCGTCTCAATAACTTGAGGTCAGCCATTCCCTTTTGCGAACGCTATCAATCCCAAGGCATCTGGCCCTTACCATTCGGCTTGAAGCCGTCTGTTGACGAGACACAGAAGCCTATACCAAAGGAAGATTTACCGTTCACGTCTGACATTGAAAAGAACGCGGTGTGGTGGAAGACCGTAGAAAGCCATTACCTTCCTGACAGCTACTACAGATACGAAGAGGCATGGTACACTCTTCGACATGACGCATTGCTTTTTGTGAGGGGTCTCTCAAAAGGCTTACAGAAGACACTTACAGGTAGAAAATTCAATTTTCAGTCGGTATTCGACGGAGGTCAACTGCGTGTGAGAGTGAAACAATCGTTAAAATACGTTCCATCTCTTTCCGCTGAGGCCCTCAAAACAATTGGAAAGACGCTTTCTCAACCGTTGAGAGAAGTTCTAAAGGAGGGTGCTCCAAATAGGTGGTCTAGCAGTTTTCAGAATTTCTTTTTTCAAATATTCCAGTACATCCAAGAAAGAAATATGAACACGGGTAGATTGGCAGTGCATAATTTCCTGGATGCTGTCAAACATCTCCCTGAAATGCATGACGCTTTTGCACAGTTTTTCAAGGAAGCTCCAGACTATTTTAACGCTAGCGAACTGGATACTACCGAGAGCAAGGAATACTCATTTTTAGCTGATCTGCTGGATGCTTGGATACTTGACCCTCCAAGGATGCAACAACGAGACATTTTGAGGTACGTTAGAGCAAAGAGAGAGCGAAAGCGACAGGGAATGCTTCATCGCATCTGCTCTGCACTTGCTACTCTCGAAGAGGATGGTATAAGCATCATTCTCCCAGCCGATGTGCATGTAAATCATCCCCTCCGGTACTTGCCCTTGGCATTTTCGGTGGATGATCCGTGTCATCCAGAAAACGAGCTTGAAGTGGTTATCGACACGCTTGTCGAAGTAAAAGACGTTGTAGATTTTTTCTGTCTGGTGCCAATCTACAATGGCTCGCGCTTCCTTGAAGGTGGATACCAGATCAGTTCGGACACGATTTCACAATTAGAAGAGGGCCACCTTAGAAACTGGGAGGCACTCGTACCACATGAACTTCCAGGTGGAGTATTGAGTTGTCTCCCACCCTTACCTTTCCAAGTCTCGGCGAGACTCCAAATTTGGACAACTGTGTTTGCAATACTCGGTGGTATGCAAGCTTTCGCTGAGCAAAAGAATAAGATTGAAACACTAAGAACCTCTAGGAATCATTTTGAGGTAGAGTTGTATAACCGCCATAAAGTTCGACTTCATGAGCTAGAGATGAAATTGGGTACTTCTGCATCTGAGGTTAAGGAGTCCCTGAATGCAGAATTTCCGTCACGACAGGATGTTTCAATCTACAGGAGAGTGTGGTGTTTCCTCGAAATCGTGGAAGAAGCCTCTCAGCAAGGCACCATTGATGACTTACTTATGTCAAGCGGCTTCGATGTTGAGGGAATCGTAGATTCCCTAGAGCAGTTGCTGCAACAGTGAGTAATTTTACGCAAACTCCCTGCTTAATAGTTACACTATTGTGAATTTTGAAAAACCCCAGAAAACATCGAGATATGCCTCCAAAGTATATAAAGAATGGGACGGAAAGAGGGGTAAATCAAAATACGCTATAATATAAACGACACTCAACGGCGACTTTACGGCCACGCTTCGGCACGCCTACATTTCACCTGCCTCCGGAATCGTCTTTGGAAAATGTTTAAATACCCCAAATTTAAATTTGACTAATGCGATAGTCCGTAGGAGGTCATTGAAGGGAGTAAGCCATTTGATGGATAAGGTGAGAAATATGCCCCTGTGGTGTTTCTATTCTTACATGACCCGCTTAGATAGCACACGCCTCAAATCGTCCAGATCAGTAATAGGTGCTTTACACGCATAGTTTTCACAGATATACACGGTTGGCTTGCCACAAACAGCTACCTTACCCGTAATTAGAGGTATCCAACCTGAAAGTTCATCGTCTCTAGCTGATGTGAAAGCAATGACTTGATTAGGCAAAAAATGACGGTTGATTTCTATTGCAAATGTCTGTGCCTCTTCTATCTTTTGACTTGCTATTACGACTTGCATAGGACTGCTGAGATAGAAATCGAGCGCACAAAGCATCTGTGTATGCTCTAACGGGCTCTGCTCCAGTTGCGCACCGAAAGTCCGGAAAATGTTTTTAGCCAGTATTCGCAGTTCCTCGTTCTCTGTCAGTGCTGCAATAAGAAGCAGGTTCTGTGCGGCAATCGAATTGCCAGAAGGAATAGGGCCGTCGTATACTTCCTTTATAGCTGCCGGGAGCTCTGTTTCTCCATAGCGATTGAAGAAGAATCCACCATTCGCTTTATCCCAGAAGAGCTCAACCACATGATCATTCAGTTGGAACGCTTCACGCAGCCATTTCGGATCGAAGCTGGCTTCGTATATGTCGAGCAATGCCGCGATGAGAAAGGCGTAATCTTCCAAGGTGCCGGTAATCGCAGCTTCACCGGCTCGATAGCGCCTAAATATTTGCCCTTCTTTACTGAGATTAGTGAGTATGAATTGAGTTGCCGAAGTTGCCGCGTCAAGAAAGCGTATCTCACGCAATACCCGGTAGCCTAAGGCGAATGCGGAGATCATTAGACTATTCCATCCGGTGATGATCTTATCGTCAGTTTTTGGTTGTATCCTTCGGTTACGCGCTTCAAGAAGCTTCTGCTTGCTCCTGTTGATAAAATCGGCAGTATCTTTGTTGTCCTCATAATTAGCTACATGAAGTACACTTTTGCCGCCTTCAAAGTTCCCTTGCTGTGTTACGCCATAATAGCGGCAGAAGAGTTCGCCATGCTCTTCGTCAAGAACCGATATTATCTCAGCGGGTGACCACACATAGAACGCGCCCTCGATGTCTTCGCTATCCGCATCTATCGCAGAGTAGAACCCGCCACTGGAATCGGTCATCTCTCGCAGCACCCAATCCAGCGTCTCGGTTGCAATCTGAGCAAAGAATTTATCTCTTGTAACCTGATATGCCCAAAGATAAATTTGGGCTAAGAGTGCGTTATCGTATAGCATCTTCTCGAAATGAGGAACCAACCAGTACCTATCGGTAGAATAGCGATGAAAACCACCACCCAGTTGGTCATAGATACCTCCACGTGCCATCGCGTAAAGGGTCTTAGTCACCATTTTTAATGCGTACTGTTTCTGCGTCCTGTGGTAATATCGGAGCAAGAACGAGAGGTAGCTGGGCAATGGAAACTTCGGGTTCTTTGCCGACCAAGCAGCCGCATCGGCACCAAATCCGCCATACTCAAAGTCGAACCGGAGAACGAGTTGTTCAAAAGCATTATCAAGGAGATCGGGTGAGATTTTATCACTCGGAGGTTTGTACAGGTATGAGTTGCGCAAGTGTTTCGTAATCTCTTCGGAATTTTGCTCAATCTGCTCCCAGTTATCCTGCCATAAGTTCATAATAGTCCGTAGGACGTCGTTAAATGCGGGTAAGCCATGCCCGGGTTCAGGTGGGAAATATGTTCCACCGTAGAACGGTTTCAGGTCTGGCGTAAGGAAAACCGATAGTGGCCAGCCACCGGTGCTCGCCATCATCTGCACCGCCTTCATGTAGATTTCATCCAGATCAGGGCGCTCTTCTCGGTCTACTTTTATGCATACGAAGTTGGCATTGAGAATCTCGGCTGTTTGCTCGTTCTCAAAAGATTCACGTGCCATTACGTGACACCAATGGCAAGTGGAATAGCCAATACTGAGAAAGATAGGTTTATGCTCTTTCTTAGCACGTGTAAACGCTTCTTGTCGCCAAGGGCACCAGTTGACCGGGTTGTGGGCATGTTGGAGCAGGTAGGGACTTTTTTCGTTTATGAGGGCGTTTGGAGTTCTCTTTTTCTTATCGCTGCTGTGCATACGAGTCTCCTTTTGGAAGATAAATAAGATGTGCAATAGATACTTTTAAATATAGGAATAGGAATAATTATCAAAAGAGGGTAAAATATATGGATGACATAGTTTTGACGCCGGAGCCAGAACAAAAAAGTTACTGGAGACTTATATGGGCAATAATCTTCGTTATCTTTATGATTCCCGGAGTAATAATACTGGTATTCACAATTATAAGAGGAGTCGTTTATATTGTTCCAGTAATAGCGCCTCTCCTGTTCGTATTCTACTGGATACCACGTTATTACAATTCTCTGAAGTTTTCCATCACTGGAGAACATGTAATTGTGGAAAAAGGAGTATGGTGGAAGAAAGAAACCACAATACCTTTTGAAAGGATAACGAATGTGGATAAAACTCAGGACCCTTTTGAGCGATACTACAAAATTGGTAAGATTCATGTTCAAACAGCAGGAGCGGGAGGGGCAGAAGCGGCCAAGGCAGAAGCTGTAATACAGGGAATAAAAAATCGGGATGAAGTGAAGGAGGAAATCAAAGACAGGATTAGAATCAAAAAAGGAGTGCCAATGCCAAAAGTAGATGAGAAGGAGTTGCTATCAAAAATATTGGTTGAGATTAAGGAGCTGAGGAATGATTTAAAGGGCAAATAGAGGGGATATTAACACAGATTAGATTTATCACCCTCACGGTCAACGCCTACAAGGTTGAACCCATGCCACCAACTACGATGGCTGCATCATAGTCTTCTATTTCCAACTTCAACAAACTCCATCCAAGTTCTTTATCGTCATAATCAGTATACCAATATGTACAGCGAATATACAAACAACATCAGGTATGGCACAGCAAGTACAAAAGGAACAAATTGCTCAACATGTGTTAATTGCAAATATTTTACATAAAATTGTTTTTTGACCTTGAGCAACTTATATCATAATACTTCATATATATGTTATACAAAGGTGAGATGCAAGATGAATGCACAAACAATGCAGATACTAGTTATTTGGATAAGTAACATATTACTACAGGATAAATGTTGATCAACACCTACTAAAAGTGAAAGGGAGAAGATTAACGTAGAGTTTGATCTGCCAGTCAATTCTGATGAGTTCCTTAAATTATATGATAATCTGCGTCTTAAATAGGTAGAAGTTATACTTTATACTCATTGAAAGAAGTTAAAAAGCACATCCTATCTTTATTCAGTAGAATCAGCGTTAGGTGTGGGACATAAAGAATTTTATGCCATCGGATATGGTGGATTATTAAACATCATTGAAGCAGCGTTATCGTGGTTGGGATTGAGTATGTCCATATGGGGGGTAACAAGACG
>QENH01000116.1 GCA_003336485.1 Candidatus Methanophagales archaeon | reverse complement strand
GTTCATTAAAGCATTGATTCAGCACATTCCTGATCGAAATTTCAAAATGATACGGTATTATGGTGCTTACAGCCGTAGAACAAAAAGAAAACATTCTGGCTATTTACAGAGAAGTTTAAGGCAGGCGACATTCGATGATTTTGTTACGAATGTGAATATATGGGCGCCAAAATGTCCAAATTGTGGAAGAAAAATGGTACTCGTCTTGTATGAGAAGGGGCCTCCAACAGAAAGCGAAGTTTTTGGTTCTAAATTAGCTGATTGGAACCATCCAATGCTTAGCCATAGCTAACAATTGATTTGCACCCGAAGGGTGCTTTCTTGTTGTATTTTGTTTTGTTTTGTTGCGATATTGAAAAATTCAGCGTTTGATTCTTCGTATCGCTCGCTCACCCATTCGCTTGACCCGCGGCAAGTTCTGCTCATAGTGTATCTTCAGCGAGGGTGCAGTGTATTTAATGAACTTCGTCAAAATGACCATACCCATAGCGCATTTTAGCACGAAGTTCTTTTCTCGACCGATAACAATGCTCCTCCTTTGCATAATATCAGTAAGAAACCCGTCAACGTCTTCCGCATGCGTACATGTAACAACCTTCCCGAGGTCTCTGAGCAAGTGCCCGTCTGTTCCGCCGGTTATACCCTTATCAAAAGTGCCGGCAAGTTTTGCTGCTTTTTCGTTCTCGTTACGGGGCATGCCGCCGCAAATAACTTCTATAGCATCAAAATATTCGATTATATCCTGATTTATGTATTCTGCTTCAACACACTTCTGGACGCCTTTGTTGAACAACAGGTATCCATACGGATGTGCGGCAACGGTTAAGCAGTTATACTCTTCTGTCTTTTCTACTATCTGCTGTGTAGTTAACGTTATAGCAAGATACGGGCTTTTTCGCTTGCTCTTATGTATATGTCGTTCATAAAATTCCGCCAGCTCGGGGAGGGTATAGAAATAGACAAGTATATGCGGCCCGTCTCGAGCGCTTACCTCTATGCCTGGTATAACGAGAACATCTGTCTTCAGTTCGTAAGCCTCAATCACGCCACTTATCTGGTTGTGATCGGTAATAGCAAGCCCGAAACCCTTTTGTTTCGCTTGTTCCAATGCATCCTTTACCTTGGTCGGCGAGTCCGAATGGTTTGTATGATAATGCATATCGGCCGCGATAAGATCGTGCCGCTTAATCTGTTCAAGGTCTGGCTTCTCAAATATTATCTTCTGCACTATATATAATCTATTACTTCCGCCACGTTAAAAAAGTTTGGGACCCGTCACGATTTTGTTTACCGAATGTGAAACCCGGAAAAATTGTGCATGTCATCGTCTCATGAACCGGCAGTGCTTGAACATTCAAGGAAATAGAGCACAATACTGCTGAATTTCTCCGGGTATTGGAACATCAGACCGTGACCACCACCTTTAAATTGGACAAGCCAGGCGCCCGGTATCTGTTCAGCAAGCCATTGTTCGGGCAAGAGAATCTCAAAGGCACGCGATGCACGCTCTTCCGGAGTACCTGAGATGTTCCTGAACTTATTCGCAACTTCTGGGCCGGGGAATACACCCTCGGCCCCGCCGCAATTCGCAGAATACAGTATGAGTTTGTCCACACTTTCGGGATGGTCCAATGCAAGTTCCAGCGCGATTTGGGTGCCCATAGATCAGCCGAGCACATGTGTATGCTCCAAGCCAAGCGCATCCATGAAGTTCACTGTGTCATTGGCAAAGAGTTCGATGGTAAAATTCTCCTCGGTTGCCGTTGATCGTCCCATCCCACGATTATCAAATATGATCACCCGATAGTGCGCAGCAAGGGGATTTACCACACGAGGATCCCAGAGATCCATTGTCCCATCCCAGCCCATTATCAAGAGTATGGGGCCACCTGTACCCACCTCTTTGTATGCAATCTTAATATCTCCCGCAGCTATCATTTGAATCGCTACCTGTTCTACGTCCGGAGGCGGATTCACTTGGCATTCTTGATAATATGAAATACCGCTTGATGCCAATACAGATGCTATTACAAACACACAGAGCGATACAATAATTATCTTTCGTGGAATCATTGTCTTAATTAAAAATCAATGCGTTTTGTTGTATATATACCTATATATATTAATAACACATTGTATATTGGGTGTTCATGATGACAGAAGCAAGGCAGACAAAAAGGCAATTTATCAAAGAAGGTCGGATCTATGTACTGCTACTCTTTCTGGTTCTTGCCATAAGCATGAAACAGGTATCAATTCAGCAGAAAATTGTTGCGATATTCGGGTATCATGATGCTACAGCACTTATTAGCGCACTTAATCCTGATTTCACGCTGATCTTTCAAAAAGGGATTTACTCTGCACTTACCTATTTGATGACATTTACATATGTGCTAATATATCCTTGTGCTTTAATTTTCACAATCTTGATATTGTTCCATTATAGGGAGACGGTTTTATTTAAACGAGTTGCATTGATGTTCGCGCTCAATTATTTAATTGCATTTCCTTTTTTCATGCTCTTCCATGTTTCCACGACCGGGGCAACTTTACCGGGTGTGGAACCACTCATATACGAACAATTTCCACGTATATGCACGGCTATTACTACTGTTGATCCATTAGACAACTGTTTTCCGAGTTTGCATGTGGCAATGGTATTTAGCGCATTTTTAATTATGTGTGGCACCAATTACAGACGTTATAAGATATTTCTATACTTTGCAGTCCCAGCTACGGTATTTGCCGTATTGTATCTTGGCATACACTGGTCAGTAGATGTCTTTGCCGGCATAATGTTAGCCATTTTTACATATTATCTGGCCAAATCATTTTGCGCGTCTTCTCAGACCATCGTTTCTGGCACTTCGGGAACAATATGAGCAGGGACCACGCGATTACACAGAAGCACAAAAAAGGATACGTCAACACAGGTATTGTAAACGTTTTTATAATTTTATCTTTGTATGTAAAGTATAACTTCCACCTATTTATGTTGAGTCGTACCTAACCGAACACCTATGCAAATCGCTTATCTAACGTTAGCGACGAAAAACGCGAAATAAATATATTTATATACTCCAAAATTTAGGTCATTAAGTGCGAAGTAGTATGCCGCTAAAAATAGCGACTGACATAAATAAAGGAGAAAAGATAACTTAACTATGGCCGATTACGCTCAAGCTTTAGCGTTCAGCGTTGGTGCGATTATCGCTATCATTGTAATTTCCAATCCGATTTCAACCTCTGCGATATTCATTGCACTTACCGAGAAAATGTCGCGTAAACAAAAGCAAAACACAATAAAAAAGTCATTGACATACTCTGCTGGGATACTGATTCTCTTCGCACTGACAGGGCTATTAATTTTCAAGATTTTTGGATTCACGATTGGTGCGTTTAGAATCGCCGGTGGTGTGCTGCTATTCACAACGGCTGTGGGTATGCTTAACCCCAAGACAAGCCAGGAAGAAGCGACTGATGTTCCCGATAACATCGCGCTTATTCCGCTATCTATCCCATTTACCGCTGGACCCGGCACCATCGTAACTGTTGTGGTGCTCATGTCTGAAGTTGAGAACATAATGCATTCTACTGATCTCTTCACAGGCATATTGTGTGCTCTGGGCGTCTTTATTGGTATTGCCACCTGTCTTGGCGTAACTTACGTTATGCTGGCCAAGTCAGATCTCATTGACGGTGCACTCAAGGAAGGCGGCCGTAGAGTGGTCACAACGCTGATGGGGCTTATCGTGATGGCAATCGCCATTCAGTTCTTTATTAACGGGATCGAGGACATTTTACCTGACTTTATGGCTATCGTCGGAGGCTCTTAAAGAGCACTGAATCATACCTAAAAAATAGTAGTTGTTCTTAAGACCTCTTTTCTCCTCTCTAACGCAGGAAGATCAGGTACAGCAAAACCCCCCCTACGCAGTAGGTCAGGGGATAGACCCAAATCACGTATTTGTCGATCCTATCGGCCAAGTCCTGCTTGCCGTGGACTACTAACCGCTTCAGAACCACGTTAAATGCCACGGCCATGGCACTCATCACAAATGTGCCGATCAACATCATATCCATAAAAGTCAGGTAGCCGAGCCGGGGTAACTCTCCGGAGATGGTAAAGTTAAAAGCAACAAAGATCAACAGGTTGGCCGAGGATACGTCAACCCGCTTACCATAGTCCTTTAAGAAAAACGTAAACCATGACACCAGGATGATTAAGATAATAGGAACGAAGATACGAAAGATGTAAAAAGTAAGATGTCTATGTACCAGGAAATCTAAGGAGAAACTGGCCTTTGAATCCTGAATGCTAGTCGAAATGTTGGAATCTGTGACAGACCATTCCTCCTCTCCCAGTTTGTCCCCGATCCCGCTGAATTCTTCAAGGTCGCTAAAAGTGAAAAACTGTTCGGGGTAGAGCGAATCAGCACGAATAAAAAGGTGTTGTGTGTCAAAGGGGAATTCGGTGAAATCAAAGAGGGGTGCTTGAAAATCGGTCGTAAAACGTTCAATGTAATAGGCACGACCATCGGGCCAGACGACGACGTTCCGATTCTGCGTCCAGCGGTTGCCTTGCTGGTTAAAGAGGGAGAATTGGGGCCATCTGAGCTCGTTCGCAGCGGCAAAGTCGCTAAACTCATCACCTGTAAATGTCTTGAAATCACACTGACACGAGTCAGGACTAAAGGCCAGTTCTGGATCCTGCCATTTCATTTGTAGAACGGCCACCGCGATAAATTTTTCATGCTTCTGATCCACATTGAATTGGTAGAGTGTAACCCCAATCTGTACTATGATGGGGTCCTGCATCACCGGTTCACCTATAGCCTCTGCATCTCCCGTCAGTACCTCAGGGGCATTGACACCCACAAGCAAGCGATAGTCTCCCTCTGTTCCATCCGCGGAGATATGCAACTTGACATTCCTACTATCCTCCTCAAAGCGATAGTACAATGTGGCATTGGTCTGCACGCCCGACAGCTTGGCACTGCGAAGTGGCTTCTCGCCGTAATCACGCAAGACTAATACGGGAGCAAAATCGTCTGAGGCAGCTTCAATGAAGGCATAGAATGTGTCACCTGCCTTGAGAGGCTTCAGGGTCAGAATCGCTTCAGGTTTTTTCGCGGTGAGGGTTCCCGTGATCTCCTGGACGGCCTCCCCCGGTCGGATGGCTGTCTCGTCAAGGTAGGCAATCTTGCCGCCTGTTGGTCTGGCATCACCACTCAGAACGCCCGGAGCATCGAGTCCCACCAGGAGACGGAAATCACCAAAACAATCCTTTTTTGTCGGAGTGCGGGCAATCAGGAGTTGATACTCTCCATACGCCGGAACGACAAATGCAAAAGCGGCATCGTATCCTACCCCGCTATCATCATCCCAGATGGTGAAAAAACCGTCATATATCTCGGGCAGAGCCTCCAGCGGATCACGCCCCTCGGCTATCACCTGGTCCACCTGGCCCCAAAACGATTCCAAAAGGGCAGCACCCGTGTGCCTGCAATCTACCAGTCCGATAAAAGGGTCCAGATTGCCAGACTCTCCTTCCATATAGACGTAGAGCGTCTCCCCCTGCTCGAGGTCCGGCAGAGTATAAAATGTTAAGGCACCGCCTTCCGGCCCGTACATATGTCCACTCAACTCTTGGACCGCGCCACCTGCTTTGGCGTGGACCAATGTGATACCAATCATCAGACTCACGGCTATTACGATTAACAATGCAAGGGTCCACATTCGATAGCGGCGCTTCATCACCATAGTCGTCAACATACTCATCAACAGCTACTATACTATACTCCATACGTTAAGTTACAGGGCCTGCGCTTAAGCACGAGTGCCTATGACTTAAGCTATATTTACCATATCATAATATATGCTTTCCGAATTTAAAAAGATCTCATTTAATAGAAATAAATTGCGGGGCATTCCTGTTGTTCTGGATAATATAACCTTCCTTAATCACTGATTTTGTAATTTTTGTAACTTCTTTGGATAAATGTGATTTAAAGCTTTTTGAGACGTTATCAATGGATGTATGCTTATCTCCCCTGTATTTGTGTCTGGCTAATTTTCTCAATATCTCTGCTTCCAATCCTTTTCGATCCACAGTTATAAGTTTCAGGCATATTTTTATAAACCATTATATACGCAGAAGTAGAACATATATACAAGGTTATATGTCACCCAAAGCAAAATCCACACCCCTAACATATGGGCTAGCGACGCTATTTAGAAATTCATTCAATGCTTTCAAGGTCTCTTTGTACGATACAATTGCGTATCAGGTTCTTTTTGCGATTCTATTGAATATAGTGATCCAGCCGATACTTTATATCATTTATGACTTCTTATTTGACACAAAAGGTTACCCTGCTCTGGTCAATATGGATATAGGCTCCTTTTTGTTCAGTATCCCAGGAGTTATAACGGTCCTATTGTTCGCCTTTGTAGCAATCGCGATTTATTGTATTGCACAATTCGGGTTGCTTTTTATCACTGCGAGTTATCAGACCGGCGAAAGAATGACCGCCTTTTCTGCTCTTAGACTATCAATCAAACAACTACCGGTTGAGTTACTTGTTGTAGCAAAAAAGGCAACATATTATGTGGCAGTCATCGCACTTTTTTTGGCCATTGCACTATTAACGCTCTTATTCGCGGGTTCCTGGTTCTTTATTCCTTTGATATTCATATTAGCACTGCTATGTATTTTCTGCTTGTATTCGCTGTATATAAGATGGATTTTTGTAGACTATCTTGTCGTTCTTGAAGGCAAGAAAGTTTCAGACGCATTCTCATATAAACTAAATAGGAAGCTCATCATAGAATTGGTAGTAACGGTTTTGGCATGGTTTTTAATGATCGGGTTGTGCTCAGCCGTTATAATTCTCGCATTCCTTTCTCTGAGCTGGTTATTACTCTATGCTTTTGTTGATAACTCCGTATTGCTTGCGCCTGTTTTTGCAGTTCTCGTAGCTCTTTTCACCCTTCTTTTGGTTATCCTTTCCCTTGTCATTAATTCACTTACTAGTAATCTCCTTACTGAGCTGTATTATCAGAATAAAGAACGAGAAAGAACGGGTTCTGATATTATTGTGCCACAGCCGAAAGAATTGCGTTATTGCGGTACGCCAGAGGTAACTAATAAGCATATTCTTGCTCTACTTATCATATGTCTGGTTGGAGTCAGTATTGGAACTATTCTCTTGCTTCCAACAGTGCAAGAAGACATTGCTAGCATTGATAAACCGGTCTATGTAACAGCGCATCGTGGTAGTTTCGGCCGTGCACCGCAGAACACGATAAGCGCTTTTGTAGCTGCAATAGAAGATAAGGCAGATTATGTAGAGCTTGATGTGCAGGAGACAAGCGATGGTGTCGTGGTAGTATTACATGATGCCAACTTGAATCATGTGGGAGGCGTGGACGCAAACATTTGGGATCTTAACTATTCTGAGTTACAGGAGATAGATGTAGGGAGTTCGTTCTCACCCGAGTTTGCAGGAGAAAAAGTGCCCACACTTGAAGAAGCAATTGATGTGACAAAAGGTAAAATAAAGCTCAACATCGAGATAAAAATTAATGGTCATGAGAAGAACCTGGTGGAAAACACAGTCCGGATTGTTGAAGAGAAAGGAATAGAGGATGAATGTGTAATAAGTTCGTTGGATTACAATGCACTGAAAGAAGTTAGAACGCTAAATCATGATTTGAAAACCGGTATGATTATTGGTTATGTTATAGGCGATTATTCGAAATTAGATGTTGATTTCTATAGTGTTGAGCCCAACTTAGTATTAACAAAGAAATTTATGCGCGATGCGCATGATGTCAATAAAGAGGTGCATATCTGGACTCTTAATCCTAAGGCGGATGTCAGCGGGTATGTGGATTTGGGTGTAGATAACATCATAAACGATTACCCGGTCATGGTTCAGGAATTACTAAACGAGAAACAAAATCGAAGCGAAATCGAAAAATTAATCACCAAATTCTTTACCTTTATTGAAATACCGGGATTTTTGTAAATAACCTAAAGATTATGAATAGGACGGTAATTGCGGGATTTGTTTAGCTATGATGAAGGTATGAGGTGTGAGTTGTCAGTATCCCGAGTCAAACACCTGAAACCTTACTTAGAGACCTAAAACCTAGACACCTATACAAATACTTTCTTTTTATTAGATGTTCTATTAATGAACATTAGTCTAGGCGTGCCCTACGAGGCAGCGATAAAGAATATGAGCGCTGGTACAAATCATACAAATAAATATTTTATACTTTGTAGTGTTCGCGGGTATATATCAACAGCGCGAAAATATTGGGCGCCACGTCCTTGATGCGATTGCGGTCCGCGTGCATAGCTCCTTACGTTGAAGGCGCGGGCGCATCCGGGTCCGCGGGCTGCCCGGCCTCGTGTACGCGCAGTCCGGAGAATATCAAGTAGGAGTGGACAGACTCGAAGAGCTCCTTAAGTCCTTCCTGGAGCTCGGTTCGGAGTGTGTCGAGTTCGGCGACGGGCTTATTACCGGCGTAGGCAAGGCGCACATCAACCGCCACATTCTTGCCGACTATGCGCTGGATTTCCGTCTTGAACATAATCCACGGCGTTGATAGGGTAAGGATGCAGAGGATAAGCACTACAATACTATCGGCGATGAACTTGATGTTGAAGGTATCGCTGGTGATCCATGTACCATCAGGGATCAGACCAAAAATCGCAAAGGCCACGCCAATAGCACCGGATAGGATGGCAGAAAGCACCGCGGCTGTGTCTTCGACCTTG
The DNA here is from genome assembly GCA_003336485.1 of Candidatus Methanophagales archaeon. Lineage (GTDB taxonomy): Archaea > Halobacteriota > Syntropharchaeia > Alkanophagales > Methanospirareceae > Methanophaga. The sequence goes on along the minus strand of QENH01000116.1, from coordinate 1,914 downwards.
AGCACCTCAGACTTATTGCCGATCTTTCGGTTGTTCTTTTTGTGAATCTGGCTCATTCCGATGCAAGGAATCACCATCAGGACGGAGTAGACGATTAGGATCTTGAAACCGACCATTACACCTTCACGCGTCACAAAGTACGCGATCATAGTGCCCACGCTGCCGACAAGCGCCAAAACGACGATGCCCAGCAACATAAGTGCACGAAACATAATGTAGATGCTTTCGTTGGCGAACCTGCCATACGGGTACTCCTCGGTTGGCTTACGCAGCGCTTGTGCGCCTACCCACGACGCCAACAGGCCTGTGGCAAGGCTGACGAGGCATACCGTTCCGTCTAACTTCGGTGCCTCAGACCCCGAAAGCTGCCACGTCAGGAGCCCGGCAATCCCCATGACCAGGTATATGTAACACCCGATCCTAAGACTCCTGTTCTCTACCTGGCTAATCTGCTCGCCTGTGATTTTAGTTGGATTCCCCATTTTTGATTTGCTTGTCATTAGTATCCTCCTGTTCCATTTCTGATTATTTATTTATTACCCTGACATATATACATTACTCTACCTCTGATTTTGGAATAAACAACGCAAATACCAACGTAGCCACTAAAATAATAAATATTACAAAAAAAGACTGCTTCATTGCTGTTTGTGTTGCAGAATACACGATTCGTTTTAATTCATTTACTTTCTCTTCCGGATATAGAGAAAGGTCTATCTCTGCATGTTCTGCTTCCATTTTTTCTGCGTAATCCTGCAGCTCTGCTACTAACTCATCCTTAGGCATATCCACCTGCATAACATCAGAAGTCATTACTCCTGTTACAATGCCACTAAACATAAATGCTACAAGCACAGTACCAATTAATGCTGTTCCCCTTGAATTTCCTAAATTTCTTACAGTATTAATCATACCAGCTCCTTCATTTTGTTGCTCTTCAGGAACAGCAGAAATGAGCATATTTTGATTTGACAAAGAGCGTAAACCTATTAAAAAGGCGATTACTGCTTTTGTAATTCTGGTTTGCAACATGTTAACATGTTTTTCAACCTTCTTCCAGTTGATGTCTGTCCACTGGCGTTTTGGTTGAATGTCTGTAAGTATCTCGCCTATTAGCGGCGTAAATGATTTACTTACATTCTCAGGTTTGCCCCCCTGCATACAATGAAACACCAGCTGGTAAGTCAGTACCCTTTCGAGTTAGGGTAAAATTTGAACCCATATACCCCATCTCACTCTCATCTTATAGTATTGCCCATTTTATTTCATCTTCACTTGCGGCATGAATACGCCAGAGCTTCATTCCTGTATGACTAACACGAACCACAGTACCTCTTCGCTTACTCTGAGTGTCAAAAACCGGATGGCGAAGAAAGCGACGTATGAAACTTGCTGTCTCATACTGCCCCACTGCCAGACAAGCCACACAATAGCCTGCGTGACATAATTGATAGTCATAGAAGTCTAAATCATGAGTGAAAAAGGTAGGCACGCGAAGCTGATGTAAAAGAGGGATAATTTCTTCGTCTTTCATTCCAGGACGCCCAAGTTCATGTCCAATCTGTTGCACACGAATACGCCAGCTCCGCAACAGTTGCCGTTGGCTTTCTGGAATGTTTTCATCCAATATGTTCATACGCTAACCTGCCCCAGCGTCAAATCTTCAGCATGGGCCACCAGAACCTCACGAGCTAAAAGAACAGCTTCTGTAATCGCTTCTTTTTTCAAGCTTCCACGCCATTCTTCAATGATCGCTTCCCATGCCATGCCATTAGCAACTTGCTCTAAGACTGCGGAAACCAGGATGCGTGTTCCACGAAAAGTCGGTTGACCATGACAAATGTCAGGAGCAGCAATGATATAGCGTCCCAAAACTTTAGTTTCCATATCCCTGTTTACCTATAATAATTATTT
>QENH01000117.1 GCA_003336485.1 Candidatus Methanophagales archaeon | reverse complement strand
ATCGGTGGATTGATGACCAATAGTTCTGGAAACATACTAAAAGCCATCAAATAATTTGAGTTGGTAAGTCTTTAGATATGAAAAGAAACTATCTGAAATTATAAAGATATAGTTAAAACATGATTAGTCTAATCATGGCTAAACAATTTATTAACAGGGAAGGCGAACTCGCATTCCTAAAGACCAAACGTGAAGAGCAAACGCCCCAACTTCTGATTATCTATGGTAGGCGTCGTGTCGGAAAAACCGAACTGCTGATACAGTTTATGCGTGAGAATCCGAATGTGCCATCCATATACTTCCTTGCAGGGCGTAAGAGATGGGTTGAGAACATCCGAGAACTTCAGAATAGGATGGCTGAAGTTGTCGGGGATAGTCTCTTCGCACGGGCTGAGTTTTCCGATTACATCGAACTATTCAGCGAGTTCTCAAAACGGTACCACAGGCAGATAGTTATCACGATCGACGAGTTCCCGTATCTGCACGATCCAACACGGGACATCGAATCAATGTTCCAGAAAATATACGATGAGATCATATCGAAGACGGAAATATACCTCATCCTGTGTGGCTCGAGTATTGCGATGATGGAAGGTCTGTTTGGCTACAAGAGCCCGCTCTATGGTAGGCGAACAGGGCAGTGGCTTGTAGAACCGCTGGGATTCAATGACTCGTACAAATTTTTCCCGCGATACGATATTAAAGATGCTATGGCAGCATATGCAGTACTTGGCGGGATTCCTTTTCATCTTACTTTGTTTGACGATCGATATAAGGTGATGGAGAACATCGAGCGGACGTTGCTCAATAAGGGCTCGGTACTATATAATGAGCCGGAGTTTTTACTGCGTGAAGAGCTGAGAGAGCCACGCAATTACTTCTCTATCCTCAACGCAATCTCATCGGGAACAACAAAGTTTTCTGAGATTCTCAATGCAACCGGGATGGATAAGGGCATGGTCTCGCGATATCTCGATGTCTTGCACGACTTGCGATTAATCAGAAAGAGCGTGCCCGTGACACTGACGCGAGAGAAGATACGGAACACACGCTATTACGTCGCGGATAACCTATTCAAATTCTGGTTCAAATTCGTCTACCCGAATGCGGGTTTGATAGAATCAGGAGATGTTCCGGCTGTAATCCGAATGATCACCTCGCAATTCGATTCATACACTAGTTTCGCATTTGAGGATGTTTCAAAGGAGTTTCTATACAAGATCCGGCAGGACCTGCCATTTCCATTCGACAAGATCGGTCGATGGTGGCACAAGGATGCGGAGATCGACTTGGTCGCCTTAAACGAACACACGCGAGAGATTATGTTTGTTGAGTGCAAATGGCAGCAGAAGAAAGCAGGTGTGAAAGTTCTTAAGAATCTGATGGCAACATCTGTGCTTGTTGACTGGGGCGGCAGTGGACGCAGGGAACATTATTGTGTAATCTCCAAATCAGGATTGACCGCAAGTGCAGAGGCGTTTGCGCAAGAAAACGGTATCATATCCTTTGATCTTGCAGATATGGTGCGTGTATTTGGGTAATGATCTCTGTATCCTATGCGATGAACGCTAGCTCACCCGAAGTTTTTTGGTTGAATATCCGGATTGTTAAGAATCCTGACCATCCCCTCGCTACTGCCAGCTAAAACATTTATTACCGCAAATCCACTATCTCCGATACATCCGGCCCCGTTGAGATTAACTTTACTGGTACTCGTGTGTCGTGCTCAACCTTAGCAACAAAATCCTTCACCTCTTTGCTCAACTCTTCGTATTCCGTAGCACCCTTGCATGACTGGTCTAACCGATCCACACCGCTCAATGCCACTATGGTCGCACCATTTATCATCGCCGAGTAAGCAGCCATCTCCGCATCCCACTCGCCTATTCGCCTCTTCCGCTTTGTAACCGTGCCATACTCTTCGATATGCAACTCAGCCGCTCTTTCTTCTTTCATCTGCGTTCCAAATGGACCTTCGCCCACACGCGTTGGAAATGACTTGAATACAACTATTACATCATCTACTCGTGTAGGTCCAATGCCCACATCAGCCGCCATCTGAGATGCGGTCGTATCTTTAGAAGTAACGAATGGATAAGTACCATAGAGCAAAGAGATACCAAATCCTTGCGTTCCTTCTATCAGTACGCCTTTACCATGGTCAAGCGCCGTGTTTATCTCCATAGGCACATCACAAATGAATTCCGCCAGCTCTTTTGCGTCTTTAGCCTGTCTCGCCGTTCGATACGCCCGTGCTGCATTCGCAGGTCCACAGCCACTGCCCGTGGATCCAATTTTGCCCTTTAGGTGGGTATCTCTTTTGTCCTCCTCAATATGTTTCGCTTCTATTATTACGCTTCTTCTATCTACACCTACTCGCCCCTTTAACCCGAAGGAAGATACTTCCTCCTTTAGCACACTTGGATTGACCAATACGCCAGCACCGATAAGAAGCCGTGCAGGTTCATATATGAACCCTGAAGGCACCATCCTCAAAGCATATCTCTTACCTTCTACTACAACCGTATGCCCTGCATTGGGGCCTACACCGCCTCTCGCTACCACTTCCGGCTTGTCTTGTCTTGCAAGATACGCGATAATCTTGCCTTTTCCTTCATCACCAAAAAATCCCCCTACTAATATTGTTGATGGCATGGTTATTACAAACCTGCTCTTAGAAAGAAAAGCTTTAGCAAAAGAGCATAAAAATTGTTTCACAATATTTATTATCCGCCAAAGGATTCGGTTAGCTGGATATCGAAGCGGATAAAAGGGAGAAGTAGTAAGCTGTTGAGGGATAGATTTCCACAGCTTAAGGTGTGGTGTCAGGGTCAGTTTTATGCCGATTTCCCGAAGGGAAATCAGATTTTGCAAATGTGATAGCTGAAGAAAAGGAGAAAGCGCACAAAGCATGCTACATAACGCTTTATAACAAACTTTTTGGAGGGCTGCATCAAAAATAAAAAATCGAAAAGCTTTTATATACCTATGCCATATCTAAGATAATAGTGTACTTTAAGTCATCGACACTACTGCTTAAGGTATGTGACCCAATAAAGGGGGGAAAATATGTCGGAAGAAGAAAAAAGGACAGGGGAGGAGTATGTCCTGTGCGATCTCTGTGGTCGTAGTTTGATGATGAAAGATATGGCGGGCGACTGTTGCGAGCCTGGGTGCGAAAGAGTTATTTGTAAGGAGGTATGCAGTAGGATTTGTAGCATTTGTAATAAAGTCTTCTGCAAAGACCACGCGTATCAAGATCCAGAAACAAATATCATTTATTGTGAAGCTCATGTCCCTAGAGAAAAGTGCGAAATATGTGAGCAAGAATGTATTGCTAAAACATTAATAAAGGGTGATAAGGAGATAGAAAAAGAGATACTGGGTAATTGCAAGGAATGCGAAAAACTTGTTTGCAAAAAGTGTGGCCATTTATGTGCGGAATGCGGAGAAGTAATCTGCAAAGATCATGAGCATTATGATGCGAATACGGGTAATTATTACTGTAAAGATCATCTCCCTGGTGTGGGTGCTGGGAGTGCTGGGGGATGTTTCATTGCTACCGCCGCTTATGGAACACCCTTTGAGCCTAAAATTGATGTGCTCAGAGATTTTAGAGATGATGTTTTGATGGAGCATAGAAGTGGCAAAGACCTTATAAAGTTATACTATACCCTAAGCCCACCAATTGCTTATATAATTTCAAAACATAGATGGATGCGGAGTATTGTACGTGAAATAATGGTAGAACCTCTTGTTAGGATACTTTCTAAGGATCGATATAACTAAGAGAGCCGACATCTTGAACGTTCCCGATACAGTGGGTGTGACGGAACCGTTTGCGATGTACGAGCTGGTGGATAAGATATACAAAGCGGTGAATACGCCTATAAGCATACATTGGCATACGATTTTGGACTTGCGGTTGCGAAGAGCCTGGCTGCGGTCGAGGCGAGCGCAAAAGAGGTTCAGGTAGCTGTGAGTAGTCTGGGCGAACGAGCAGGAAACGCTGTGGAAAAATAGTGACGGCAGAAAGGGTATGCAAGCTCTATTCCTCTTGCTCCATTCAGAAACTTTGCCGAGATGCAAGTTTCGCCGAAATACAGGGGAAAGGTTAGCCGCCGCCTCAGAACTGAACCTTGCATCCAGTCTGGTAACAGGCTGAGGTGAACTGTGCCTCGTAGCCTAATCAGCCAGAGGGTTAAAATCCTTCCTGTGATGTTTGTGTATTGAAACAGCTTGTTGGTGGGAAGAGAAGGTTGATCTTACTCCTTGCAATGGGACAACGCCAAACGAGAGCAGTATACGAGAAATCCGTACGTGCGGTTTTATAAACGTCTAAAGACTGAAAGTTTTTTAGCTGGTAAGTCGGACTAGGGATTATGACAAAAAGCGAGATAATCAATTATCAATTCGCAGAGCGGATAAAATCGGCACTGATAATCGGCTCTAAGATGCTGACAGTACTAGAAACGCTGGATGGGCACGAATTAGAAGGCGCGAAGAAAGCGATCTTCGCCTTCTTTGACGGCTTGTCCGCTGAGACGGGAATAGCATTGAACGCAACGCGGATGCAAGAATTCGCACTTGTGGACGAGAAGTTGAAGCAGGTGAAAATAAAGATAGAAGCGGACGATTATACGGAGGCACATGCAACACTCGGAAGAGCGGTATCACACGCTACAACTGCTTGCGCAGGTGCTATGAGTGCCCTGATGGATGACGGACTGATGTAGCCCAAGTCAGTCAGTCATTCGTTCGTGAATTAGAAGTAGAATTCTCTTACATATTCCGGCTTCCTTGTCAATAGGTCCCGAATACTCAGGATCCCTACGAGCACGCCATCCTCAACCACGGCCAGTCTTTTTATCCGTTTTCTTGATGCAAGTTTACATGCATCGTCCTCTGATGCTGCTGACTCAATGGTGACCAGAGGCGAGGTCATGATCTCTTTTGCTTTTACCTCGCTCGCCCTTTTATTCTTCAGTAGAACCTTTAATGCTATGTCTCGCTCAGTAATTATTCCTGCTGGTTTACCGTCATCGGTTATCACCACACTCCCTATCCCCAACTCTTTCATATCCTCTGCTATTTTCGTTACTGCTGTTTCTACATCCTCTGCGATGATGGGTCGGCTCATTATATCTTCAACTTTCATCTTTCTCCTTTCACCTATAAAATTTTAGTATCTCTTCGTCAAATAAATCATTCCGGGGGATAGAATCTCCTTACACAGGTCGGGTTTCTCGTCAATACATTTCTAACACTTAGGATACCTCTGAGTTCTCCATCTTCTACCACTGGCATCCTTCTTATGCCTTTCTCCGCCAGTACTGCACATGCCCTCTCCAGCAGCACGCCCGGCTCAATACTGACAAGAGGCGAAGACATAATCTCTTTTGCTTTTATTTCGCTTGCCTTTCTATCGCGCATTATAACTTTTAATGCTATATCTCGATCAGTAACAATCCCTACCGGCTTGCCCGACTTTGTTATCACTATACTCCCCACTTCTGCTATTTCCATATCCTTTGACAGCTTGGTAACTGGCGTATCCTCATCCGCGGTGAGAACTTTAGGTGTCATTACATCCCCAACTTCCAATATTTCACCTTCCATTTTATTCCTCTCGCCCCAATTACTGTGTTTAATATGATATACTATTAATTTAATAGTTCATAAATATCTTTCTTTCTTTCTTCTTCACTATGTTATCAAAATATGTTTTCATATGTTCTCCGCTAAAATCCTCTTTCCGCCTTTGGGCACAGAAGAGCTTATCACGCTGATAATATCGCCATCTGCCAGATCGAGTATGCGATGCTTCAAAATCGCTACTTGCTGCTCAACATCGCCTTCCAATTCGATCTCGTAACCACCTTTAAAAATCGCAGCCTTTACTTTTTCGCCTATAATATCGTCCCTTTCCGGTTTCAATCGCAATATCATCGAATCCGGTGGCAGGAACTTCTCATATTCTGCCAAAGCACCACTTCTTATACCGTCGATTAAGCCGTCAGCATCGCCGTCTGTAATGCCGATCATGCGTATACCAAACCTTTTAAGTATATCGCCGGCAATGCTTGTTGTATCGTCGCCTATGACAACCGCAACTGCAATATCAGACGCAACCAGCTTGGGAAAGAGGTTCTCAACAGAATAGAAGAAACAGGCTTTCTTGTTACCTTTTCTTGCTATTAAATTTTCTATCCTTATCCGTCTCGGTTTCGTCCTCCGAATTAAACTGCCGGTTTTTATCAGCGCGCCATTCAGGTCCAGAAGGGGCAGTTTCTCTAGGTTATGTTCTATTAACGTACCGCCAAATATCTTTACAAGTCTGCCCTCTTTCGCAACAAGCGTAACGGTATGTTCATGCGTGGATATACCAACAACAACGCCATTCACAACGATCTTCTCGCCGGGATGCACACCCTTTATCGTCCGATAGATCCGACCCGATTCTTTTTTACATCGCGATTCGAGCTTGTATGGCGCCCTCTCACCGAACTCACTAAAAATGCCTGTTAACTGTCTATATATATCGCCAGTGCCGCGCTTTTGGAACCAGGGAATAATAATCCTGTTGCTGTACTCGAGTTGCACAAATGATAGACTTCCCCTTATTCCTCCGCGATCAATAAAGTACCGTAAAATGCCTTCGCCGAGCATGAGCCCGCTCTCTTCTGTCTTTGCATGGTTCAGCAACAGGATGAAATCAAGTCCTCTCTCAACAAATTCGTACACTACTTCTGACGGTTTACTTGCCTTGCTTATGTCTATTACGTGCCGCAAACCGGCATCTACAACTGCCGTTTTACCCGTTATACCGCCGAGAGTCGCTTCTAATTCAAATCCCGATTCCTTCAGTCTTCCTATCGCCTCTTCCGCTTCGCCTTCGTCTATTACCTCGGGGCCGTGGATTAGTAATCCTAACGTTTTCATTAAAGAGATAATATATTTTTTTCAGATAAAATTTTATTTTTGAGGTGAACTAAAAAAATAATATTAGGCGGAAATAGGAAACTAATTTGTCCTCCCATCCCCCACCTCATTTCATTTCATTTTGTTATTACAGATACCACTACATTTCGATTGCTCTTATGGCAGAGGGCACACGTCCAGATGACCAGTGTCTACACTCCCGGCAGCGCCGGGTATGGTGTAGTTGCCCGTTGCACCTGGTGGTTGCGACCAGAAATTACTCACCCAGTTATTATAGGTCCCGTCATCCCATGCTTGCGGTACATTATCAATGAAGCAGTTCTCATGTATCTCTGTATTTATGGCACCGCTTTCTAACCGAACGCCCGTCCCGTCAATAGTGTTGTTCCAGATCTTATTCCCTTCTATTCTGTTCGCGCTGCCCGAAACAATCCCTATTCCATGGCCACAGTTTAATATTGCCCCATTCTGTATCACATTTCCTGACGAGTTATAAACGGCGATGCCGACTGCGCTATAGTTTACGGTGGTTGTGATGTTCATTATTCTGTTGCTGATAATCACACAATTGCTTGCATTGTTCATGTATATGCCTGCTCTGATAGGACATGGGATCAATAGCGCATCTACCTCTGCTGTTTTACCTGGTACTACCTGCACATTCGCCGACCAATCCAGATAGCCCTTAAGTCCGATCACAAGTATATGGGTGCCGGACGCCACATTGTTTATCGTGTAGGGTGTTAGTGCGTTTATAGCTACGCCATCCAATCCGATATTTGCACCTGGTGGTCCTGATGTGACTGATATAGCACCTGTTGCAGGTATCGGAGTCAATGTTGCATGCACGTATGACGTTTCACCAACGGTTACAAGTCCAGTTGTCGACCAATCACGATAGCCCACAAGGCAGAGTTTTAACGTATGGTAGCCTGGGAGTACCCCTGTAATTGTATATATTGTCCTTCCCACGTATGTATTATCCAAGTATATATCTGCACCAGGTGGTGACGAGAACACGGTAATTGACCCTGTTGTGGGAATCGGCTTCATATGTGCATTTACGTACGCTGTGCGACCAGCCTCTACATCCACGTTGGTTGTCCAATCATAATAGCCAGCATGAGTGAGTTTTAGGTTATGATGGCCCTGAGATACTTTAGTAAACGTGTATGGTGTTGTTACGGGTGGGCCAATATAGCCATCCAAAATTATCCTCGCTCCTGATGGTGATGAATGTACTGAGATAGCCCCTGTTGTTGGTGGCGGTGGTGTCGGTGTGGGTGTTGGTTTCAAGATCATAGTTGCATGTATCGGTGTAGTCTCACCAGCCACTACATTTACCTCTGTCGGCCCCCAGTCATAATAGCCCTCAAGAGAGAGTTTTACTGTATGGTATCCGGGAGCCAAATCAGGAATCGTAGCTGGTGTTGCCGATATGGGTCCAAGAAATGTTTGGCCATCTAATTCTACCGTTGCGCCCGAGGGTGATGAGTCAATTCTAATAGCCCCTGTTGTTGGTGGTGGTGTAGGTGTCGGTGTTGGAGTCAATGTTGCATGCACCTGTGAAGTTCTGCCAGCCGTTACCTTTACCTCTTTCGACCATTTCTTATAGCCCGCAAGAGAGAGCTCCACTGTATGGTATCCGGGCTCTACATCTGGTATCGTATCCGGTGTTTTATGCAGCATACCCCAGCATTGACCATCTAAGCAAATCGAAGCACCTGATGGTATGGATGCGACTGCGATAGCCCCCTTTGCTGGTGGTGTCGGAGTTGGTTTGTGCTTTGGTTTCAATTGTGCATTTACATGTGTCGTTTGGTCTAGATGTACCTGCACTGTATCAGACCAGTCATAATAACCCTCATGATAGACTGTGATTGTAGCGTAGCCCACGGATACTTTATCAAACGTATGCGGTGTTGTAAATGTTGGACCAACAAAGCCCTCTAAAATCACCGCTGCTCCTGATGGTTCTGAAGTGACACTTATAGACCCAAACTGATATTGCGGTGGTAGTACTAAGGCGGATATAGCATGACTATAAACTTTGTCATTCTTGGTCGTGTTTGGAGCAACACTTGCATCGCTTATAGTAAATCCCTCTAGCGTAACGTTCTTCTGGTCTGTTATGTTGAATACATGCATGTCTGTTCTGTTTGACACTACGATAGTAACTGCGGAGCCGTTAGCCGAGCGTATGGTCATATTTGATCTGTTCACAACTACATTTTCGGCGTATGTGCCATTGTGCACAATGATCGTATCACCGGGATTAGCGATGTTTATTACTGCCTGGATTGACTCGCCTTCATTGACCTGATACTCGGTCGCAGTAACAGACGCTACGGCTAAGAGCAATAATACTAGCACCACTGCAGCCGTGAAAAACTCGCTCTTTCGTAAAGATGCAAAAGAAACTTTCGCCCTGCTTTTATCTACTTCTTTTTCTTCCAATTTTGTTCTCATTTTTTTCCTCCTACCGTAAACTAACAAACCGGGCGTATAAAAAGTTACTGTTCGTTCTATACCTGTACACTATATAACGGTCGTAACAGCACAATATTCGGTGGAGTCAAATTGAGCGCTAAGTGAAAAAATAGAAGAGGTTAGCCCCTTCTCTCGCTTATGTTTATTTAATGCCTTTGGCACTGACAACCGAAAGTAGTATACTCATGCACTTATGCGGATTGTTTCAGTGGACACTCGTCCCGAGGATCTTTGTCTTCGCTCTCGGCTGTGCCGGGTATAATGTAGTTGCTCTGTCCACCGGGTGGTTGCGACCAGTAGTTACGACTCCAATTATTGTCTACACCGTCATCCCATGCATGTACCTGATTATCGATGAAGCAGTTGTCATGTATTTCAGTATTTATAGCGCCGCTTTCTAACCTAACTCCCGTAGTCACAACAGAGTTATTCAAGATTTTATTCCGTTCAATTGTGTTGTTACTACCCGAAGCAATCAGTATTCCATGCCCACGGTTTGTTATACTGTTGTTTTTAATCACACAATTGCTTGCATTGTCCATATATATGCCTGCCCAGATAGAAGAAGGGATCATTATTGCATGAACGTCCGCGGTTTCCGTTGCTTTTACCTGTAACTCTGTTGTCCAATTTAGATAGCCATCAAGAGAGAGGTTTATTGTATGGTGGCCCCAGGAAACCTCAGTAATTGTATGCGGTGTTTCGCCTTTATGACTAGCATCCAAATATATACTTGCTCCTGTTGGTTCTGAAGTGACATTGATAGCGCTAAGAATTGGTGTCAGTTCTTCACACTCTACCTCTACTTCTTCTCCCGCCGTTACATCTACCCCTTTTGTCCAATCTTCATAACCTTCAAGGGTGAGTTTTATCGTATAGTGGCCCGGATAAACCTCAGTAATTGTATACGGTGTTTCGCCTTTATGGCGACCGTCCAAATATATATTTGCTCCTGATGGTTCTGAAGTGACACTGATATCCCCTGTTGCTTTAACCAATGTTATTTCTCTCTTTACAGTTTTGCCCGCTTTTACCGTTACATTTTCTGTCCATTCCAGATAACCCCTGAGAATGAGTACTATTGTATAATTGCCGGGGGGTCGATCTGTAATTTCAATTGGCGTTTCTCCCGCACGACTCCTGCCTAAATACGTCTCTACCAATACCATTGCACCAGACGGTTTTGACGTGATCTTGATAGCCCCTGGTTTTTCGGCCAATGTCGTATATACCGGTGTCGTTTCGCCCGCATTTACGGGCATATTTAATTCTGTTGCGTTTAAAGTAGCACTTACATCACTTATAGTAAATCCCTCAAGCGTAACGTTCTTCTGGTCTGTTATGTTGAACACGTGCATGTCTGTTCTGTTTGACACTAAGATAGTAACTGCGGAGCCGTTAGCGGAACATATGGTTATATTTGATCTGTTCACAACCACATTTTCCGTGTATGTGCCATTGTGCACGATGATGGTATCCCCCGGATTAGCCACGCTTATTGCAGCCTGGATCGATTCACCTTCATAAACCGGTATCTCTGTCGCAGTGACAGAGGCTACAGCGAAGAGCAAAATCAATGCCGCCGCAAAAAAGGATAGTAAAGAGAGCT
>QENH01000118.1 GCA_003336485.1 Candidatus Methanophagales archaeon | reverse complement strand
GAAGAACTCAACAATATGGGTCATAAAGCAAGTCATTCTACCGTGGCACTACTTCTTTCTGATTTGGGGTATAGTCTACAAGGCAATAAAAAAATTATTGAAGGTGAAAGCCACCCTGATCGTAATGCCCAATTTGAATACATTAACACCATAACTCAGGAATATCAGCAAAAAGGGCAACCTGTAATCTCCGTAGATACAAAAAAGAAAGAATTGGTTGGGAATTTTAAAAACGGAGGACGTGAGTATCGACGCAAAGGCGATCCAGAAAGGGTGCGATCACATGATTTTAAAATACCGGAATTGGGTAAAGTAAATCCATACGGGGTCTACGACCAGACGCGCAATGAAGAGTGGGTGAATGTTGGTATAGACCACGACACATCAGCGTTTGCCGTTGAAAGTATAAGACAATGGTGGAATTCTATGGGCCAAAAAGTATATCCTGAGGCGGAAAAAGTTTTAATTACTGCTGATAGCGGCGGAAGTAATGGATACCGCGTCAGACTATGGAAAATAGAATTGCAAAAATTCGCGGATGAAACAGGTCTGGAAATATCCGTCTCTCATTTTCCTCAGGGGACAAGCAAGTGGAACAAGATTGAGCATAGGTTATTCTCTTTTATTACCCAAAATTGGAGAGGTAAACCCCTTATAAGTCATGAAGTTATTGTGAACCTTATATCTGCAACAACCACCAATAAAGGCCTACGGGTTAAATGTCAACTAGACAAAAATTCATATCCTAAAGGAATCAAGATATCTGATGAGATAATGGAACAGATTAACCATATTAAGTGCGATTTTCATGGTGAATGGAACTACACCATCCTTCCAAAACATGCGCTATAATGCCTATGTTAATTTTTTACAGCCCCTAAGCCATTTATTTGGAGCGCTCAAAGTCCTTTACTTTTGCTTTGCTTTTAGTTTTTGTGAAACTCGTGACAAATAAATAGTGATGAGAACAATCAAAATAGTGACAAAAATCGCATAGCCAAACATTGCCCACAAAGTTTCTTGCGGACCAAAAACCTCTTTGAAAAGCAGTTTGATAGTATCATTCCAGGCCAAAGCAGCAACCAACCCAAATCATGTTATCATCAAAGCTGTCAGTTTATCTAATATTTCAACAGATAACCGCGGCGGCTTTTCCGCTTTTGGATCTTCTTCTTTTGTCATACGTACAAACCTGGTATCCAAACCAATTTTATCAGCGACTACTATCTATAAAAAGTTGCATCTCTATATGTATTATACGCATCCAAGAATCAGAACCTAAATAAAGTCCAGGATCACATCTTTTAGCTCTTCATCTGTAGTATATGCCATACACACAACACCCGCTTTACCACGTATATAGGCCGAAATCTGGCGTTCATACTCTTTTCTATATACACATAATACCGGGATAGCCAGGTTAACAGCATCTGCTATTTCCGCACCGACACCGAGACTCGGGTTCGTTATCTCTGCTATTACCATGTCTGCATCATTAAGCCATCCATAATCACGATCGTGAATCGCCTTTTCTGTCAGCCGTGACTCACTTTCCATAAATCGTTCGCTCGTTTGATGTCTGCTTATCACAACCATCCCCTGCTCTTCTATTATATCCGGTATTTTCCTCAGCTCTTCCTGTGCGACTCTTCCAAATCCACCGCGCATCGAGCACGAGAAGAAGACCTTCTTAGATATTCCCATGATATGATAAGTTACATAACTTATATGTTATATCATAGTGAAAAAAGTAGAAGTTCTGTCACCCGTAGGAGGTCGTAAATCGCTCAAGCCGGCAGTAGAAAACGGAGCAGATGCAGTCTATTTCGGCGTTGGTAGCTTCAATGCGAGACAGCGTGCCGATAGTTTCAGTGTAGAACAGCTCCGTGATGCCGTAGCATATGCACATGATAATGGTGTACGCGCATACGGCGCATTTAATATCATGATAAAGAACAATGAACTGCGTGAGTTCTTCTATACCATATCCGATGCATATGCCTGTGGCATAGACGGAATAATAATCCAGCACATCTCTTTTGCACGCATACTTAAAGATGCGTTCCCCGATTTGAGGATCCATATGTCAACACAGGCAGGGATAACAAACACATGCTATTCTGACTTACTTTCCGGTGCTGATAGGGTCACGATTCCAAGGGAGTTCTCTCTTGCAGAGCTAAAATATTTTGTCAAAAATATAGGGCTAGAGACAGATGTATTTGTTCATGGTGCTTTATGCTTCTGTTACAGTGGCCAGTGTCTCTTCTCTAGCTTATTAGGTGGCAGAAGCGGAAACCGCGGTGTATGCGCACAGCCGTGCCGAAAGAGATACAACAACAGCTACCTGTTGAGCACAAAGGAGTTATGCCTCGCCGGCAGGATACCGGAGATAATAGCGGCAGGAGTGACCTCATTAAAGATCGAGGGCCGGCTCAGAAGCCCGCAGTATACTGCGCTTGCAACGCGGGTCTACCGCCTTTCGGTGGATTCGTATTATGCCGGCGATTTCAAGCTGCCGGAACAGGAATTGAAGGAGTTAGCACTTGTTTTCAATCGCGGATTTACCGAGGGCTACATGTTCGGTGCACGTGAGCTCATAGCTAATGACAGCCCGAAGAATCGTGGTCTCTTTCTGGGTCTGATTGAAGAGGACAACATGATCACACTGCATGAAGACCTCGCGGTTCGTGACGGGGTAAGTATATGGACCAAAAACGAGATTGATGGCGCGGTCATAAAGCGCCTGGAAAAAGACGGTTGCTCGGTCGATTCGGCATCTACGGGCGATAGAATAAAACTGTTCATTCGTGCAGATACGGGCGATAGAATCTACAAGACATCGTCGCGGAAGAAGACCCCGTATGCTCCGTTAACGCCAAAACCCAAAATCGGCACGCCGGTAAGATCAAAGCAGCAGCTACAAATGCCTTATATCAAAAAGACTAAATCGGACGGTCTTGAGATCTTAGCAAAGGTATATACTAAAGAGGACGCACTGGGCGCATCAAGAGCAGGTGCTGACTATGTCTTTTACTCGGTCTTCGCACACGATTTCCACGATGCCGATGCGTTTCCTTATATCCCGCGGATCTTGTCGGACACAAATGCAAAGTACGCTATAAGTAAGGTGAAGGATTCAGAGGCTGTACTGCTCGGAAACTGTGGGCTTTTATCTGCGCTATCCGGCTCCAAAATATATCTCGACTATTCCGCTAACGTCTTTAACGATATAGATATGGCTTTTGTTAATGGTGCCGTTCCGATAATCTCTTTGGAGCTCAATTGCGATGAGCTCCAGGAATTCGCGAACAAGAATTTCGCGGTTCTCGTTCATGGCAGACCGGTACTTATGACCACCAAATATCCGCTTAAAGTGCGATCGCTGAAGGACGAACGTGGTTTTGCTTTTCCAGTACGGAAGGAATTCAATTACACTCAGATACTTAACAGCTTGCCCATTGGTATCTTCAACGACATAACCATACTCAGGGATTCGGGGATAACGAAATTCTTCCTTGACCTTACAGACGGTAAAGCAGAGAAGATAATTCGTATGTACCGGTATATCCTGGATGGGAAACCCGCTAAAAAGTCCGTACTGCGGAAACACACGCGGGGGCATTTCAATAGGGGTGTCTAGGCGAGAGTAATAAGCATTTATGCCTACATAATATTTTAGTGATAGAGATGAAGATAGAAGCGATAAGAACGGATTTCCCGATATTAAACACGGGAGTAATATACCTGGATAGTGCAGCGACGAGTTTGACGCCCGAGCCGGTTTTGGATGCTGTATTGGACTATTATAGGGATTACAACGCAAATGTGGGTCGCGGTGTGTATCGCTTAGCCCGTATGGCATCACAGCGGTATGAAGCTGCACGCAGTAAGGTGGCAGAAGGAATCGGTGCCAAAACGCAAGAGCTTATCTTTACTAAGAATACTACGGAAGCCATAAATATTGTGGCTTCTGGTATGGGGTTGAAGAAGGGCGATAAAGTCATAACCAGCGTGTGGGAACACCATTCCAACCTCTTACCTTGGATACGCGCAAAGAACGAATTGGGTATGGATTTAGTAGTGGTGAAACCCAGTACTGAGAGTTCAGAAGCTAAACTAGAAGCATCGGATTTCGATGCGGTTATAGATAAAAAGACGAAACTAGTGGCGATAACGCATGTCTCGAACGCGCTTGGATCATTAATGCCGGTAGAAGAAATAGCGAGTATATGCGAAGATAATAACGCGCTTTTACTTCTTGACGCTGCGCAGTCAGTACCACATATGCGAATAAATGTAAAGGCGCTGGGTTGTGATTTCCTCGCCTTTTCCGGGCATAAGATGCTCGGACCTACGGGAATCGGCGGTTTATACATAAAAGCAGAACATATGGCCGGAACAGAACCGCTTACGGTCGGCGGTGGCACGGTAGAAGATGCCTCGTTCGTTGATTATCAGTTGAAATCGGGCTATGAGGAATTTGAAAGCGGTACGCCAAACATAGCGGGAGCGATAGGTCTCAGTGCAGCCGTTGCATATTTAGAAGAGATAGGGCTGGACAAGGTAAAATCATGGGAGGCGAAATTGGCAAAGCGGCTTATAGAAGGTTTGCAAGACATACCCGGTATCAAACTTTACGGCTACGACAGTAGTGATGCCTTTAGGATTGGTGTGGTATCTTTTAATCTGGAGGGGCGTACCCCAAATGAAGTTGCTTTACTCTTGGACAAAGAAGCGAGCATAGCTGTGAGGTCAGGGCATCACTGCTGCATACCGCTGATGGACTATCTTGGGCCTGGTGCAGAAGGAACAGTGAGGGCCTCGGTCTATTTGTATAATACGGAAGAAGAAGTGGAGCGGTTTTTAGCTGTTTTGGCACGAATAAGTAAAGGCGGATAAAGGGGATACTCCTCGACCTGCAATGAAATTAAAATTAACAAAAGAGTCCGAATTGATGTTTGAAAAAGCGGACGAAGAGCCGTTTTATTCTATTAACCAAGCAAATGGCATTTCTGGCGATTCCTTCTTGTTAATGCTAGATGAGATTGGACGTTTTATTCCGGAGTTTGAAGCTGCAATTGGGCTGCACGGTGCAAGAACCTGGATGGGCGAGCGATTAAATGAAGCAGTTAATGCAAGACGGACAACAGAGGAACTGCATTTGGCGGGTCGGTATTTCTCTGCGTTTGACATAAAGTCCGATACCGCACACATCTTGATTGAGAATTATGAGCGTGCAAAGGAAGGGCGAATAAGAAGTAAATATTGCGTGTATGACTTCGCGGTTCTCAGGTTTATGGTCACCAGACCCGTTCATGAGGATACACATTCTCATGTCCATAAAACGGAATACGCGGAGTTATTCTCTGAACTTGTGGATAAAACGAGGGCAAAGATAGAAGATAAAGAACCTTCAGAAGGGTTAAAAATAAAGGAAGTACCGCGTGAATTCACAGCTCCCATTTATGTCATGGAGAAGGAGGAGCAGATAGCAAGGCAAATGCAACGATTTGCTCTTAATGCGTTCTTGCAAGCGTTCTATGAGCGGGATCCCGAATGGTACGGATTACTGGGTGTACCGCTGTTCTTACCACAGAATCCGGGCATTATGGCGGAAATAAGGCGAATAACAAAAGGTGAAGTAGAATTCAAGAGCGGCTTTTTGAGCTCGTATAGGAAAACACTGGGTGATTATGCCTGTGCGATACCTAAAAGTAGAGAAGAGATTTATGATGATGCGAGCGTTTATCTCCTGTGTAACACGGAACATTTGATTAACGTTGTGAGGCAGTGTTTAGAAGGCGATTATAGCGATCTGACTATTTGTCCAGTTCATAATGCACCACCGAGATGCATTGCGAAGCGAGATAAGCGATAGAGCCAAGCGAAATCTTCTCGTGCTCAAAACGGGCAACAAAAGCATCTTCTTCTTCTTTCGGCAGTCCTTCGTGGTCGCCGAGGATGAACACCGGATTCGCTTTTAGTTTTACATTTGCTATGTCCATGCCGTTCTCATGTAAGATGTAAAATGTGTTACCTTCGGAAGCCAACTTCTCGCACAACTGCAGAAAACTGAGTTTGCGTATATTTATCCCGGGATTCCTCCTCTTCGATGCCAATGTTTTCTTTATCCATGCCGCTATGTTTCTTTCATCGGGCGATACACCCCTCAATCTGTCCCCGAAAAAGGAGATGACCACGGGTGGGTTGGGGGTACCACAGGCAACTACATGGATGCAGGTATCCCTTCTCAAATCATGACTTATCCAGAGAGCGTTGCAAATACATCTCGCTACGAGGTCCATTCTACCTCCGCTACCTGGCAGATCATCTAAAGTGAAATCAGGACTTGTAACGGCTTTTCTTGCATATATGATGAATTGTTTCATTTTTATGTTCGTTTAAAAGAGCATTTACTGCTTCACAATCTCATAAGCAACCTCTTGCGCCTTCTCCTTTATCTCTTCTTCTCCCTTTACCTTCCGCTCATCCATTAAAATCTCACCATCGCATATCACTGTATCAACACAGCTCCCGTTTGCAGAATAGACGATATTCGAGATTAAATTGTGGTTTGGCACCAGATTCACATTCTTTAAATTCAGGAGTACAACATCTGCCAGCTTCCCCTCGGCGATTTCTCCTGCGTTTATCCTGAACGCTCGTGCTGCGTTACTTGTTGCGAGCCCAAAGGCTTCTTCCGCGGGCATGCTTGTCGGATCGCCGGAATATGACTTATGAAGCAGAGATGCTATCTTCATCTCTTCAAACATATCAAGGTTGTTATTAGAGGCACAGCCATCGGTGCCCAGTGCGATATTTTGGTATAGGCCGAGCCTTTTCAGTTCGTCGTATGGCTGTCTCCCGGCTGCTAATTTCATATTCGATACGGGATTATGCACTAGCTTCACGTTGTGCTTCTTCAGCAACTCCATCTCGTTCCTGCTGAGATGAGTGCAATGGCAGGCAATTGTGCGCGAGCACAAGAAATCGAGCTCATTTAGGTATTCTACGGGTCGCATACCATGCCGCATTATACTATCTTCTACCTCTGTCTTAGTCTCTGATAAGTGAATATGAACTAGGAGGTCATGCTTTTCTGCGAAATCTCGCACCCAGCATAAGCTGCTCTCCGAAACTGTGTAGATCGCATGCGGGCCCAGAGCGAAAATAATCCGCTCCGGTTGTTTTTTACTTTCCTTATACAGAGCTTCATTTCTTATTATCTGCTCTTTTGCCTTCTCTTCATCGAATCCATCTATAAAAACTGCGGATAACGCCGCCCGTATCCCACACTCGGCTACCGCTTTCGCACTGCCTCGCCAGTGCCAGTACATATCGTTAAAGAAAGTTGTGCCGGACTTTATCATCTCCAGACATGCGAGCTTCGTTCCCCAATAGACATCCTCTTCCGTAAGCTTGCCTTCTACCGGCCAGATCTTCGTCTCGAGCCATTTCCGAAGCGGCATGTCATCTGCATAGCCGCGCAATAGTGTCATTGCCGCATGCGTATGCGCGTTGAAAAGCCCGGGTATTGCCGCCTTATCCGAGCCATCAATCACAAATTCGGCCACCTGCTCTTTACTGCCTTCGCTTATCGCTTCTATTATATTGCCCTCGATGTAGATGTTTCGCACCCGGCCGCCTACGAGCACGTTCTTTATCAGGATTGACATAGTATAACTATTGGTTTGGCCGCTTTTATAATTGCACAATTACAACCCAAAAGAATAGCTCCATAATATTTGTATAGTTAATCTTAAAAACCACGAGATTCCACAAGATTAACACAAGAAATCTCGTGATAATCTGTGTTATCTTGTGGTTTGCTAAACAAATACGCCTAATATAATTGCGAAAAAGCCACCAAATAGCGTGGCTAATATGTTCACGTGATGTTTATTTATTTTCAGTGGCGCCTTATCTTCAACGGTTGCGCCGAAAATACTGTCTACGAGACCGCCAAGGAACCCGGACAAGAGGCAAATGCAGAAGGGCAAGAAAATACTTCTTGCTGTTATTTGCATGTCAAACCAGAATATGAGACAGACAAGCGAAATCAAAAAGGAACCCAGCAACGATGCCCCTAGCCCTTGTAGGCTAACACCTCCGTTTGTGCCCACCGGCACCTTCTTAAGCGTTGTTATTAACCGTGGTTTTCCTTCTGCCTGTCCGATTTCAGTAGAAAATGTATCTGCACATGCTGTAGCGACAGAACCAGAGAATGCGAGCAAGAATACGTTATCGGAATAAATGGCATATAAAACAGCAAAGATAAGGGGCGATAAGCCATTTCCTAGCACGTTATTTATGTCTCGCATGCCCTTATTACCCTCTGCAACACCGAGCATAGCTTTCTTCTCATATTTGTATTTCGTAACGAAATTACCGAGCAGGAAGAATGCAAGTAGCGTAAACACACCGGCATAGCCAAGCGTTACTAGTATTACAATGCCAAGCACAAGTGTCCCGACAAACGCGGAAGTATCGATTTTGCGCTTCAAATACGCATAGAGTACTAACAAAAACGCTATTAATAGTACAACCGCGGTTAACAGTAGGTGCTCGCCGGATAACATGATTAAATATGATGGATTTGCTATTTATAAAACATCATAGGGGGCATTTAAGTCAATTGAATATTGAGCAGTTGATGTTAACACTACTTGGCGTAATGTAGAATTAACAGGTTTTCTACATATGATCTCCAAATATGCTTTAGTTCTACTGGCCATTATTTAAACAGCCTTGATTTATAGTATAACGTTCTGAGAATGAGTGAAAATAAATTTTGTGGAGGCGAAAAAAGAAGAAAAATGGATAAAAAAATAGTTGGGTCTGTGTTGATGGCGGGACTGATGGTGCTTTCCGTAATGGTTGTATTTACAGGTACTGCGGCGGCGGAACTTCGGCCATACAATATCATATTTGAAGGCGATATAATGGATATGAGTAGTGACGGTAGTGGTGTAACGGTCGAAGTAGCAGGGAACGGTTACACGTGGTGTGCTGTTACAACTATTGGTGGACATTACGATACGGGAAAGGCAGTGGGTGTTGGCCCCGCAGGAGAATATGTGATGCGTCTTACTACAGGTGGCAATACCATTGAACTTGATAGAGACATAGGCGTACAAGATGGACCAGGACTAGGGTATAGCCCTTATGATCCTGAAGGGTTTAAGTGGGTAGGAGAACCCGATTGCTATTATAAGTGTGTATGGGACTATCCTAGCACAGAGGAGATACCTGAATTTTCCACGATAGCGCTTCCAATCGTTTCGATACTGGGGCTTTTATTCTTTGCCAACCGCCGCAAACATCGAAAAGAGTAGAGTAAATACTAGGGTTTCTCTTTTTATCTTGCAATGGGGCAGAGGGTGGCTAAAATCGAAAAGTTTATATACTGGTATACTAACTAGTACAAACATTAGGGGAAAAGGAAAGATGAAAAGAAGATTGGCGATGTTTGTAGCGGCAATAGTAATCTTTGGTCTGATTGCGGCGATAGGAAACGCAGTCGCGGCTAGCTATGTCTGGGTCGAGAGCAACGTAAAAGGCGTGGGTTACAAGAATTCAGAATATGGCGTTAAAACAAACTTTAGTATTGCAACGGGAATAGAGATGAGCGAGCTCGAATCCGGAAGTGGTATTGTTAAAGAGTCAAAGTGGACGTTGGAAGTGAACAAGGTAAATACCGCGTCTTGGTGTGCGGGATGCTTTTGTATAGAGAGTCTGGATGAGAAGAAGGTGTTAGATGTCGAGTATTTCCCAATAACCTATCAGAACCATAGTTATGACCAGAAATGGCAGGAGAAGAAATGCGTGAAGAACTATCGTATTGGCGCAGTTACAGATGCTAACTTTGTACAATGCGAGAAGTTGCAGAAAGAGGAGACGGTTGTCACATCTACAGGATATGAATCGTGGATAGGGGGAGAAGCACCACCATGGCATGACTACCGCCCGAGCCTGTGGAGCCCTCCTGCGGCACTCACACAGACAGTAACAGCCGATGTCCTTGGGATATCGCACATAGGCTTCGCAGCAAAGGATCCCAATGAGCACCATCACACAATTGCTTACGGTAAAGAGGAGACTATTGGTCAGTTCCAAATAGAGAAGACCATTGATATCCGAGAAACCTGCAACGAGAGTATGGTAGGAGATTGGTTAGGCTGCCCGTAACTTAACTTAGGCTGCAGAATTAAGCTATGTATCGGTGGCTATAATCTTGAGGTTACCCTAGGTTACATTATGCCATCGATCATAGCACCGCAATAAGGGCATTTGGAATCGCTTATTTTATTCGCCATAATCTGGAATCCATCGCGGCGGATGAGCAACTCGCCACACAGATAGCAGTAGGTATTCTCTCCGTTCTCACCCGGAACATTACCTTCATATACGTATCGCAAGCCTACCTCTAACCCAATTGCCCTCGCTTCTCGTAAGGTGGTAACCGGTGTAGGCGGAAGGTGAGTGAGCTTATAGGTGGGATGAAACTGAGAGATATGCCACGGTATGTCCACGCCTACGCCTTTGATGAACTCCGCAATTTCTCTGAGTTCTGTCTCGGAATCGTTCAACGTCGGTATAACCAGAGTAGTCACTTCAACCCAAATCCCAATGCTCTTGTATAACTTTATCGCTTCTATGACCGGTTGCAGGTGCCCGCCACAAATTTTTAAATACCGATCATCGGATAGCCCCTTCAAGTCTATGTTGATCGCATCTAAATAAGGTGCGATCGTGCGTATAGCAGCCTCTGTGATATATCCGTTTGTGACAAAAATGTTGCATAGCCCTTCTTTATGTGCTAACTTGGCAATATCATATGCGTATTCAAAAAAGACGGTTGGCTCGGTATAGGTGTATGCGATGCTTCTACAACCCGATTGTCGGGCTGTTGCGACAACCGCTTTTGGTGGTACTTCTTCGCCCACTATCCGCCCCTTATCTTTAGGCATCTGTGAGATAGTGAAGTTCTGGCAGTTCCTACAGCGGAAGTTACAGCCTACGGTCGCAATAGAATATGCCTCGGAGCCAGGTAGGAAATGGAATAGCGGTTTCT